>NZ_CDWTMO010000078.1:0-18825 GCF_977946435.1 Frankia sp. CgKIO3
CACGGCGTGACGTGCGCAGCGCGACGCTCACCGAACGAGCCGGCCAGCACCGCTCGCCGCAGAAGTACCCGGCTGTTCCGATGCCATGTTTGTCGGTTGAATTTCCCTGGACATCGGTTCTCCGCTGTGACCAGCATCTCGTGGGAGCCCGCCGAAAGTGCCTTCGACGGCTGTTACGTTGCTCTCCGAGCTCAGGCCAAGTTTTTATTGGTTGAGCCAGGCGAGTTGATCCCCTCGACACGCCGTTCGAACGGTGGTCGCTTGTTGACTGATGCTCCCGTTCCGGGAATGCCCATTATGGGCCCCGCCAGGCCCGGGGGGACGGGAGGCTCGAGTTCGTCTTCGCCCACAGCTCAGCGGCAGCTTGCTTGATCTGCGCGGCGTCCCGCCCCGCCACGAGTGCCTCCTCGACCTGGTTCGCCTGCGACGGCACCTGGTCCAAGACCACCAGCTGATCGAGCCCCTCCCCCGCAACCGCCCGCTCCCCGCCGCAAGCAGCCGATCCGCCACGATCAGTCGCGGAACGTGCCGGTAGCCGAGCCCGGCCGGTCCCGGCCGGGCTCTCGGGCCGTTGAAGGACCGGTGCCCGACGCACCGACGTCATTGTCAGCCGAATGTAAGGTTCGTTCCCGAGTCAGGCCGGCGCTCCGGGGCAGGAACAGGAAGATGACAGGCGACGCGGAGTCGGCGCCCCGGGCAGGGAGCGATCCACGGGCAGTACCCGGCACGCAGGGTACCCGGCACGCACGTTCGGGACGGGACCGCAGCAGTCCGCGTCAGTCCGGTCCGCCCAGGCCCGTCCTCGAACACCCAGGGCCGTCCTCGAACAGTCGAGAGGAGCATCATGCGTGTCCTACTGGTTCATCCCAGCGCGCTGATGTACTCGAAGATCTTTCTACGGCTCGAACCGCTGGGGCTGGAACGGGTGGCGGCCGCGCTGCTCGCCGCGGGCCACGAGGTGAGCCTGATCGATCTTCAGGTGGAGAAACCGGCCACCTACGCGCGCCGCCTGCGAGAGTGTCGTCCCGACGCGGTGATGTTCGGGGTGAACTACCTCGCGAACGTCCCCGAGGTCATCGAGCTCGCGCACCGGGCGAAGCGGGAGCTGCCCGGCTGCCTGGTCGTGGCCGGCGGCCACAGCGTCTCCTTCATCGCCGAGCACCTGCTGAAGCAGGGCGACGGCGCACTCGATGTGGTCGCGCGCGGCGAGGGCGAAGTGGTCGCCCCGCGCATCCTCGAGGCCGACCGCGCCCGTCTCGCCGACGTCCCGGGCGCGGTCACCGCCGACGGGGCGGGCCCGATCCCGGCCCTGCTACCCAGCCTCGACGAGCCGCTGCCGGCCCGCCATCTGCTGGCCCACCGCCGCCGCTACTTCATCGGGGAGCTGGACCCGTGCGCATCGGTCGAGTTCACCCGCGGCTGCCCATGGGACTGCTCCTTCTGCAGCGCCTGGACCTTCTACGGCCGCAGCTACCGCCGCCTCTCCCCGGACGCGGCCGGCGAGGAACTGTCCGCCATCCGGGCACCGAACGTCTTCATCGTCGATGACGTCGCCTTCATCAGGCCCGAACACGGCATGGCCATCGCCGATCAGGTCGAACGCCGAGGGATTCGCAAACGGTACTATCTGGAAACCCGTAGCGACGTCCTGCTGCGCCATCCCGAGGTGTTCGAGCGCTGGCGCCGCCTCGGCCTCGAATACATGTTTCTGGGCATGGAGGCCCTCGACGCGGACGGCTTGGACCTCCACCACAAGCGGATCTCCCCGGACGAGAACATCCGCGCCCTCGAAGTCGCCCGAAAGATCGGCATCACGGTCGCGGTGAACCTCATCGCCGACCCGGACTGGGACGAGAAGCAGTTCCGTCTCGTCCACGAATGGGCGTTGTCGGTGCCGGAAATCGTGCATCTCACGGTGTGCACCCCCTACCCGGGTACGGAGATCTGGCACACTCAGTCCCGGCGGCTCACCACCCTGGACTACCGGCTGTTCGACATCCAGCACGCCGTCGTCCCCACCCGGCTTCCCCTCGACCGCTTCTACCGCGAGCTCGTCTCCACCCAGGCGGTCCTCAACCGCAAACACCTCGGCGCGAAGGCGCTTGCCGCGACCGCCCGGATCGTCACCGCGAACCTGGCGCACGGCCAGACGAACTTCCCACGGATGCTCTGGAAGTTCCCCCGGGTCTACAATGCCGACCGGCTGTACGCCGAGCACCAGCATCCCGCCCGCTACCGGCTGCCGGAGCCCGTCCCCGCGGCCATGACCCCGCGGCGGCGCGAGCTGTACGTCCATCAGCCCGCCGCACGCCATCCGGTGGCGAGCCGGGAACGGGAGAGGACTGATCCATGACGACCCGAACGAAACCGGTACGGGTCCCGGCCGGTGCGGGCGCTCATCGCACCCGTTCCAGGACACTCGCATAGTTGGCGACCGCCAGGCCACCCATGTTGAACACCCCGGCGACGGTGGCCCCGGGGATCTGCATCGCCCCGGCGTTGCCGGTGAGCTGCAGCACCGCCATCACATGCTGGGACACCCCGGTGGCACCAACCGGATGGCCCTTGGCCTTCAACCCCCCGGAGGGGTTGACCGGCAGCGTGCCGTCCCGGTCCACGACCCCACCGAGGATGACCTGACCCCCGCCGCCGGGCGGGCACAACCCGACGACCTCGTACTCCAGCAGCTCCGCGATGGTGAAACAGTCGTGGAGTTCCAGCAGGTGCAGGTCGGACAGCCGCGCCCGGGCCTGCCCCAACGCCGCCTGCCAGGCCCAGTGCGCGGCGGCGAACGCCAGCGGATGACGCCGCGCGGCCGGCAGGAAATCGTTGGCCTGCGCCAGGGCACGGATCCGCACCGCCGGGGTACGCGGCGTACTACCCGGCGCGGCCAGCACCACCGCGGCGGCACCATCCGAGACCGGGCAGCAGTCCGTGCGCCGCAGCGGGCCCGCGACCATCGGATTACGCGGACCGACCGTGCTACAGAACTCGAAGCCGAGATCGGAACGCAGATGGGCGTACGGGTTCACCACCCCGTTACGGTGGTTCTTCGCCGCGATCCGTGCCAGCGCGTCACTGTGATCACCGTACTTGGTGAAGTAGGCCTCGGTGACATCGGCAAACAACCGCGCGAACCCGGCACCGGACAACCCGCCGGCATGCTCGTAGTCGGCACCCAGCAAAGCCCCGCCGACAGCCTCGGCCGGCGCGTGGGTCATCTTCTCCGCCCCGACCACCAGCACCCGGCGCGCCTGCCCGGACTGGATCGCCCGCACCCCGCACAGCAGCGCGGCCGACCCGCTCGCACACGCGTTCTCCACCCGGGTCGCCGGGGTGAACAGCAGATCGTCATCGGCCTCCAGGACCAGCGAGGAAGGAAACGCCAACGGCTGCAACCCCGCGTTGTAGGTACCGAGAACAATTTCGTCGATCTCCCGCGGGCGCAGGCCTGCCGACGCGATCGCCTCCCGCGCGGCGGCGACGATCAGCGACTCCAGAGTCTCCTCGGGCAGACGGCCAAACGGGGTATGACCCCAGCCCACGATCTCCACATCATCGTGGTCCACATCCGGTCCCTTCAACGCTCAGACACCCTTCACTGCTGAGACACCCCGGCAGGTCCGCCCGCCACGCCGGCACCAGGCTTCGTGCCCACCCGAGCCAGCCGTACCGGTGTCACCTTCTGCACGTCGTCGGCTGTGACGCCCGGCGCCGTCTCCACCAGCACCAGACCATCGGAGGTCACGTCGATGACGGCGAGGTCGGTGATGATGCGCTGCACGACACCCGTGCCGGTCAGCGGGAGCGTGTTCTCGGGCAGGATCTTCGGCGATCCGTCCTTGGCGCAGTGCTCCATCAGAACGATCACGCGGCGGGCGCCGTGGACCAGGTCCATCGCGCCCCCCATGCCCTTGACCAGCTTGCCGGGCACCACCCAGTTCGACAGGTCCCCGCGCTCGCTGACCTGCATGGCGCCGAGGATCGCCGCATCGATCTTCCCCCCACGGATCATCCCGAAACTGGTGGCGGAGTCGAAGAAGCTTGCTCCCGTCGCGGTCGTCACCGTCTCCTTGCCGGCGTTGATGAGATCCGGGTCCTCCTCGCCGGCGACCGGGTAGGGGCCCAGGCCGAGGATGCCGTTCTCACTCTGCAACACGATCTCCACGCCGTCGGGCACGTGGTTGGGAACCAGCGTCGGCAGACCGATGCCGAGGTTGACGTAGTCCCCGTCGTTGAGTTCCGCCGCCGCACGGGCGGCCATGTCGTCCCGGGACCAAGGCATGTCAGGCACCTCCTGCAGCAGTCGTGACGGCACGCAGGGTGAGCCGCTCGATCCCCTTGTCCGCGGCCTGGTCGGGCGTCAACGCCACCACCCGCTGCACGAAGACTCCGGGCAGGTGGATCTCGTCGGGCTCCAGCGCACCCGGCTCGACGAGTTCCTCCACTTCCGCGATCGTCACCCTCCCGGCCATGGCGCAGAGCGGGTTGAAGTTGCGGGCGGCCTTGCGGAAAACCAGGTTGCCGTGCCGGTCACCACGCCGGGCCCGCACCAGGGCGAAGTCCGGCCGCAGCGCCGTCTCCCGCACGAAGACCTGCGGCACCCCGTCGACCTCGAAGACCTCGGTCGGCTTGGGCTGCGAGGCCAGCGCCACCTCACCCGAGGCGTCATACCTGATCGGCAGCCCGCCGTCGGCGACCTGCGTGCCGACGCCGGTGCGGGTGTAGAACGCGGCGATCCCGGCTCCACCGGCGCGCAACCGCTCCGCCAGCGTCCCCTGCGGGTTGAACTCGATCTCGACCTTCCCGGAGAGGTACTGCCGTTCCAGTTCCTTGTTCTCCCCCACGTACGACGCCACCAGACGGCGGATCCGCCCGCCCTCCAGCAGCAGCGAGTTACCCACACCCGGGATCCCGCAGTTGTTGGAAATGATGGTCAGGTCCGAGGCCCCCTGTTCGGCGAGCGCGGCAAGGAGCACCGACGGGATACCGCAGACCCCGAAGCCACCACTCGCCACGCTGGCCCCGACCGGGATGTCGGCGACCGCCTCCTGCGCCGACGCCACAACCTTGTCCATCTCACCCCTCCTTTAGCAGGGCCCGGCGCAGCAGAACCGTCTCGGGCGGCGCATTGGCCGGGATGGTGGTCAGCACAAGCTGGGCTCCGTCACGAGGTGCCTCCCCCTCGCCATGCCAGAACGCCTCGGGAAGGACGACAGCCCGCGTGACATCGCCGGCCACGTCAACCGAGGAGTCGAATCGTACCGCCAGCGTCCAGTCGAAGTGCCCGGCCACATTGGTCAGCGAGGTATAGCCACCCGCCTGCTCCGGGGACTCCAGCGTGGCGGAGTCCCCGGAGCAGGCCCGGGCATCAAGGAGCAGCAGTCCCAGCGGCGGCGACCCCAGGCGCCCCAGCCATTCGGCGAGGTACATGGAGGCGCTGTCGGCGTGGTCCTCGCTCACCTCGTCCAGCCCCGTACCGGCCCGGTCGTGTGCCCGCAGCAACCACCTCGCGGGCGACGGCACCGACAGCACGACCCGTCGCCGGGTCGAGTCCGCCAGCGTGCGCATGGTCAGCACCAACCGCTCGACGGCGGGCTCGTCACCGAGCAGGGTGCGTAACGCGTAGCCCGTGCGGCTACGCTTCCCTAGGGCGCTCACCAGGTCAGGCGTCGCCGCGAGATACGCGTCGTAGAACGCCTCGGCATTGATGAACACCGCATCCGGGTCCAGCAGGGCATGGACCTGGGCGACGTGCCCGGTCAGGGCGGCGAGGTCACCCCAGGGGATCTCGCTGCCCTGCCGTAGCACTGCCGTCGCGTAGGCATCATGGTCGATCACCAGCGCCCGGCCGCCGGGCGCGGCAGCGAGCAGGGCAGTGAGAGAAGACATTTCAGTGCTCCTTGAACCTCAGGCGAGACGGAACCTCAGGCGAGACGCTTGACGTCCTCGCCGTGCCTGTCCTCCAGCTCCCGCACGCGCGCCTCCAGCGCCGCGATCTTCAGCTCCCGGCGGTCCGGGATCACGATGATCGGCAGTTCCTTCAGTGGCGCCTTGACCCGCTGGGGACCGTCGATGGTGAACACTGTGGCGGTGAGGTCGTTGGTGTCGTCGCCCCAGGAGCCGTAGTAGAGGAGGTCCTTCGGCGACTCCTCGGTGACGAAATCCTTGACGAACTCCGCGTAGGGCTTGCCGCGCGTCAGGCGCGTCTGGCGGACCCGCTCGCGGGCCTGCCTGGTGCCCTCGGCGTCGAGCCGGAAGGTGATCGGGTCATAGCGGACACCGAAGATCTCCTCGGCGACCTTCTGGCTGATCCGGCCGAGCTCGGCATCGCGCACCACCGACTCAGGCAGACGCTCCAGCGGGTCACCGTACCCACCACCGGCACCCTGGGAGCTCATGTAGAGCTCGCCGTCCTTGGCGCGGTCGTACTGCAGACCCATGTGATAGGTCGAGTACTTCCCATCCGGGAACGGACGCTCGTTCATGACCTTCTCAATCGAGAGGTCGAACTTCTTGTTGTCCCGGCGAATGTGCTCGTAGACATTCGTGCCCTTGACCATCGCCAGCGGGTAGGTGCCGCAGCCGTAGCCCCCGAACATGCCGTAGATGGACGAGAACTTCGCTCCGGAGGTCACCGTCATGAAGCCCCACTCCGGCGTGCCCTCGGCGGCCACGATCATCTCGTAGCCCATGCCGCCGGTGAACTTGCCGAAGCCCATGTTGTCGCGGACCAGGCGCTTGGCCACCAGCTGCATGAAGGGCACCTCCTCCTCCATGACCTCCTGCTCGGCCGTGTCGGCCATGGCGCAGAAGAGCGGCGAGACGGCGTCCTCACCGTCCCGGAAGGGCTTGGCTCCCCCGGGCATGCCGTTGAGGTCGGCACACAGGTTGCCGACCATGTCACCGTGCTGGGTGACACCGCCCCACAGGAACGTGTTGATCTGGTTGAACCAGTTAGCCACGATGTTCGAGTACTTGTGCGGCATGGAGAACGACATCTTTCCGTAGAGCGCCTGCATCATCGAGAAGCCTCGGAACGAGGCCTGCAACGACTGCCCCATCGGGGCGTCATAGGACGCGTCGGCCCAGGTGCCCTCGTCGGAAATGATCTCGATGCAGCTCATCGCCGCCGTGCAGCGCGGCAGGTCTGGCCACCAGAACGCCAGGATCGCCTGCATCATCATCGACTTCACCGAGCACAGCGGAGAGTTGATCGCCCGGTTGATGATCTCCGGTCCGGTGCCACGCAGGTCGACGGTCATCTTGTCGCCCTTGACGTGGATCTTGCAGGCGATCTTGATGAGGATGTTCTCTTTCAGCGTCGAATCCATGAACTGGTTGAAGGAGTACGTGCCGTCGGGAAGCTCGGAGATCCGGCGGCGGACCTCGGCGTCGACGTCCTCGACGGTGACCCGCAGGGCCGCCACGAACGTGTCGACGCCAACCTCGTCGATGACCTTGTCGATGCGCT
The DNA here is from genome assembly GCF_977946435.1 of Frankia sp. CgKIO3. Classification (NCBI taxonomy): domain Bacteria; kingdom Bacillati; phylum Actinomycetota; class Actinomycetes; order Frankiales; family Frankiaceae; genus Frankia; species Frankia sp. CgKIO3. The sequence continues at coordinate 7,475 of NZ_CDWTMO010000078.1, forward strand.
CCATGATCTTGCGCACCGCGGTGATCTTCACCTTCAGGTCGGCCAGCTGCAGCTTGGGGTCGCGCACCGAGTGCTGGAGGAAGGTCAGCAGGTCTCGGCGCAGATGACCACGCTCGACAATCTTGAACGGGCTCATCCGGAGGCCGTCGTCGAACGGGGTTTCCGAGCCTGACGGCATGCCGCCCGGCTCGCAGGCGCCGTTCTCGCCTTCGTGGATGGTCGCCGCCACCCACGCGATGATCTCGCCCCCACGTATGACCGGCATGATCATCGACTGGTCGGTGTTGTGGACGTTGCCGAACCGGGCATCGTTGTGGATGAATCCGTCGCCCTCGTGGATGCCGACGGTCGGCTCGTCCTTCCAGTACTTCACGATGTACCGGATCGGGTGGTGCAGGATCGCGGAGAACGCGATCACCCCGTGGCAGGAGAGGTAGGAGACGTCCCCGGCCGCGGTGTAGATCGCGGTCGTCAGGTCACCCCACTTCGCCCCGGGTGCGGCACCCTGTGCCTCGCACATCTCGTAGCCCTCGTCGAGCGCACCGGCAATCCGCTTGCGGATCCGCTCGACCACCAGCCGGTCGACACCGGCGGCGATCGCCGTCTCCTCCCGCGACGTCCGTTCCTGGATGGAGTGGTCACGCATGATCACTGGGTCGGGACCGAGGAAGAGAGTGGTCTCGTCCATGAACTGGTCGACCCACGCCCGCTCCTGGGGCGTGAGGGTGCTCTGCTCGGTGGCCTGCTCCTGCGTGGCGCTGTCGTCCGTGACAGTCATCGTCTTCTCCCTGGTGCGCTCGACGGTGTACTCGATCAGTCCTGCAGGAACCAGACGGCGCCCTGCACCGTCGGCTCCAGACGCCAGCCCGGCTCGACGAGGTAGGTGGTGTTCTCGGTGGTGACGATCGCGGGACCGGGGATCACCCGCTCGTGCGACAGCGCGGTCTGGTCGTAGACCGGCGTCTCGATCGAGTCGTCCTGGCCGATGAAGTAGACCTTGCGGTGCGACACCTCGGTCGGCACCGTGCGCTCGCCGCCGGCCTCCAGCGAGTCGAAGTTGACGACGTCGCCGTCGACATAGGAGGCCACCCGCACGGTCCCCACCCGGATCCCGGCTTCGGGTGCCGCGCTGCTGGCGCCGAACCGGTGACTGTAGACATCACCGAAGGTGCGGATCATGTGCAGTACGTCGCCGACACCGTTCATCCGGTTGATGTCGAGGGCGACAGCCTGGGTGAGCAACTGGTTGCCGTAGCGCATGTCCAGTTCCAGGCGGTACTTCACGTCTTCGGCCGCGAAGCCCTGACGCACCAGGTCCTCCCGGCCCCGGGCCTCGAGTTCCTCGACGATCGCGTTGAACTCCTCGTACTTGTCGTACAGCGACCGGGAGGTGGCGTTGTACATCGTGATGTGCACGCCGCGCTCGTGGAAGTGTAGCTGCTTCATGTTGCCGGCGCCGCAGGCGGAGAACACCGACGAGAACGGCGGGGCCAGGATCTGCTTGATGCCGGCATGGCGAGCAATACCGCAGGCGTGCAGCGGACCGTTGCCGCCGTAGGCGAGCATCGTGAAGTCCTCCGGCAAGTAGCCGCGCACCCGCAGCTCCTTGCCGATGCCGATCGCCATCTGCTCGTCGACGCCATCCTTGATCGCGCGGGCGATGTCGAGAACGTCCATGTCGAGCTGGTCGCACAAGTTCTCTTCGACGGCGAACCGGGAGCGCTTCGGGTTGATCCTGATGTAGCCGTTGGCGTAGTTGTCCGGGTCCAGATAGCCGAGCAACAGGTCGGCGTCGGTCACCGTCGGGCGTAGTCCGCCGCGGTCGTAGCAGGCCGGGCCGGGGTTGGAGCCGGCCGACTCCGGGCCGATCTTGATGGAGTTGTGGATCCGGTCGTACGACGCGATGGAGCCGCCGCCGGCACCGAGCGTGTCGAGGTGCACCATCGGCACCGACACCAGCCAGCGGTCGATGGTCGGCAGGAAGTCATAGTGCTTCACGCCGCCCTCGGGCACCAGGCCGATGTCGAAGGACGTGCCGCCCATGTCGGTGGAGATCACATGGCCCAGGCCCGTCTCGTTCGACAGATGCTCCGCGGCGCCGACGCCGGCGATCGGACCGGAGTGGATGGTCTGCAGGGCGTCGGTGGAGTTCATCTGCGCCATGCCACCGGAGTTGTGGATGACCAGCATCGGCTTGCCGTAGCCGGAGTCGCGCAGGTTGTTCGAGAGCTGGCTGAGCGCGTGAAACATGATCTCGTGCAGGAAGCCGTCCACGATGGTGGAGGTCGCCCGCACGTATTCGCCCTTGCGACCAGAGACCTGGTGGCCCAGCAGCAGCGGGATGGCACCCAGCTCGTGGGCCGGGAACTCGTCGAGAATGATCTCCTGGATCGCCAGCTCGTGCTCGGGATTCTCGGTGGCGTTGACCAGCGAAACCACCAGGGCCTCGGCGCCGGCATCCACCAGCTCACGGACCACCGTGCGGACGTCCTCGGGATCGAGCCTCGCCACGATCTTGCCGGCCGAGTTGACGCGTTCCTTGACCGAGCGGATCAGGTACCGCGACACCAGCGGCTCGGGCCGTTCGGCTGCCGGGAGGTTCTGTTGCATCGAGTAGTCCAGGCCCTCGCCGTACCCCCGGCCGCGGGAGAGCGGGATGGTGTCCTCGAAGCCATGAGTGACGATCGCCCCCACCTTGGGTCCCTTGCGCTCGATGAGAGCGTTGGTGCCCAGGGTGGTGGCGTAGCGGACCGAGTCGACCTCGGTGAGCACGGTGCCGCGGTCCAGTCCGGCCCGGCTGCACGCCAGGTCGAGCGCCTCGTTGAAGCCCAGCGCCAGGTTGTGGTGCGTGGTCAGCGCCTTCGCCTCGACGTAGGTCTCGTCCCAAACGAAGAAGCAGTCGGTGAAGGTGCCGCCGATGTCGACGGAGATACGTTTCATTGTCTCGGTTCTCCCTGCGAGATCAGCGGATGTGGCCGGCCGCCTTGTGCATGGCGGTGTATTTCTGCGCGTCCTCGCCGGGCCCGTAGTTGTGGACCTGCTCGGGGTCGACGCCGCGTTCCTCCCACTGGGCGCGCAGCGCGGCGACGTCGATGACGAGATCGGCCGTCGGCGGGTGTCCCGGCGGCACGTATTCGGTCTCGATCTGGGTGGCGCAGCCGGGGCAGTAGAATTCCAGGATCCGGCAGTACGCCGGGTCCGGGGAAAAGGTGAACTCGTAGCGGTCGGGGTCGATGATCGGCTGGTGGATCTCCCGTGGGTCGCGGTCGTAGACCAGGCAGCCGAGCTTGTAGTTCCCGTGGGCAGACCAGATGTCGCGGCCGCACACCCGGCAGACCCAGCGCTCGGTATCGAGATCGATGACCAGGTATTCGGTCATGGGAACCCGCATGATGACTTTCCTCTCGTGGCGGTCAGGGGATGCTCGGGGTGGTCAAGGAGGTCACTGGGTGTCGGTCAGCAGCAGGTCCCCCGAGGCGGTGACCCGGAACTGCCAGCCGGGCAGCACGCGAGCGGTGAAGAACGGACCCTCGACGATCACCGGGCCCTCGCCACTCCCACCGGGCGGCGTCTCGGCGAGCACGAACACCGGCACCTTGTCGACCTGGTCGGGCGCGGAACGGACCAGGCGGGTCTCATTGCTCGTCACCCGGATCGCGGGCACGTCGGTGTCGGGAGCAACCTCGGGGTGCGGCAGCGCGGCCGTCACCGACAGTTGCAGGGAGACCTGCTTCCCGGGGAAGTCCACGGCGTCGCCGGACTGGTACGGCCTGGTCTCCACCGGCGACCCGTCGGTCTCCTCGATGGTGAGCAATACCTCGGTGCGGCAGTCGTCGAGGTCGTAGCCCTCCTGGAAAATGTCGCGCCTGGCCCGGGCGAGCATCTCGTCGTACGTCGCCGTGGTGCTTGCCGTGGTCGGCTCCGGCACGCCGACCTCGTAGGTCTTGCCGATGTCGGAGAAGGCAATGCCGAACGCGGAGAAGACCGCTGCCATCCGCGGGATCAGCACCTTCTTCACCCCTGCCGGACGAGCGGCACCGACGGCACTCATCGGGCCGGCGCCACCGAAGGCGACGAGGGTCGAGTTCTCCTGGATCAGGTGCGCGAAGGAGTGTGCCAGCGCCTCGAAGTAGGCCTGCTCCATCCGGATCAGCGACTCCTCCAGGCTGATGTCCAGCGGCTCGGCTATGGTCTCGGTGATGACCGCGGCCGAACGGTCGGCGTCGAGCCGGAAGGTGCCGTCGAGGTAGGTGCTGGCGTCGAGGATGCCGAGCAGCAGGTTGACGTCGGTGATCGTGGCTTCCTTGCCACCGAAGCCGAAGCAGGCCGGGCCGGGGGCCGCCCCCACACTGCGTGGCCCGACCGTGATCTGCCCGTCCACCATCGAGATCACCGAGGACCCGCCGACACCGGTCGAGTGCACGTTGCTCATCGGGTAGGAGATCGAGACGCCCTCGATGGTGCCGCGCTCATCGGCCGCCGCCGCACCGCCGCGGACGACCCCCACGTCGGTGGTGGTGCCGCCGATGTCCATCATCAGCGTGTGCTCGAGGCCGTACGTGCGAGCCAGCGCCGCCGTACCCTCCAAGCCGCCGCGCGGCCCGGAGGAGTACGTCTTCAGCGCCACCGCCTTGGCCACCCGCGAGGAGGCTCCGTCGTTGCGGTAGACCAGCAGTGGGTTGAGCACCCTGTACGATTTCAGCCGCCGCTCCGCCGCGTACAGGAACCGCTCCATGGTCGGGTGCAGGAACGAGTTGAGCACGCACGACCACACCCGGCGCGGGTGGTCCCGGTCGCCGGCGAGGGACCACGAGTACAGGAGCGGGATCGAGCCGAGCAGGTGCCGCGGGAACTTGCGCAGCAACACGCTGCGTAGGCGACGCTCCTGTTCCGGCGACTCACCAGCCACCACCACCCGGGCGGCACCCAGGGTGGTGAGCTGGTTGATCCGCTGGACGACTTCGAAGTCGATCTCCTCATCGGTCGCGCCCATGTCGATGGTGAGCACCCGGTCGGCGATCAGGCCGTCGAAGAGGTCCTTCTCGGCTTCACGGCTGCGCATCTGCTCGAACAGGCCCGGCATCGTGCTGAGGATGCCGATCATCGGGCCCCGCCGCTCGACCAGGGCGTTGGTGCCCTGCGTGGTCGAGTAGCGGATGTGTTGCGTAGCGTGCAGAAGCTTCTCCGTGTTGGCCTCGCCGTAGAGGGCGGCCGAGGCCTTCTCGATCCCGTCGAAGAGGCACTCCGACAGGTCGTGCGGAGTAGTGAGGGTCTTGGTGTAGGTGAACTGGTCGCCATCCCAGACGCAGATGTCGGTAAGCGTGCCACCGTTGTCGATGTTGATCAGGGTGTCCATGACGCTCCTCGGTTCGTGACTCCCTGGGTTCCATGCGCAGGCCCCGTTGTTGGGACAACCCTGCTGGTGTCCCACCGGGTGTCGGTGTCCCAAAATTGGACACTCACTGTTCTTGGATGTGGCGTGGCTCTCAGCCACGATGTTCTTCCACGGGGCCATCCAGGACCCCCGAGGAGGTGCACATGCCGGACACCGCGAACCGCCTCTTACGGGCGGCCGCAGCCCGGGCAGACTTCCTGGAGTGCGGCCGCGCGGGTGCCGTCGGTGTCCCCGACGTGCTCGCGGCATCATGGGAACGCAGCCAGGCGGCCGGCGTCGACAGCGCACGGCCGCACAGCGACTACATCGACGACATCGACACCGGGTCCCGGCTGGTGCGCTGCGCACGCCCGGTGCTCACTCAGCTCGGCAACGACACCGCGGACCTCCCGCTGGTCATCGCCCTGACCGACCACAAGGCCAGGCTGGTTCAGCGCATCGACTTGTCATCGACGGTCGGGCGGTTGCTCGACAGGGTCGAATTCGCGCCAGGGTTCAACTACTCCGAGTCGATGATGGGCACCAACGGTGTGGGCACCGTGATCGAGGCCGGTCAGCCGGTCAGCATCGTCGGGCCGGAGCACTTCACCGAGCCCCTGCAATGCTTCGCCTGCACCGGCGCCCCGGTCATCGATCCTCTCACCGGCCGGGTAGAGGGAGTGCTGGACATCTCCACGCTCACCCAGACCTGGAGCCCGCTGATGCACACCTTGGTGAAGAGTGCCGCCAAGGACATCAGCCGCAACCTGTTGCTGGATCGCAGCCAGTCCCAGCAGGCCGTTTGCGAGACCTACCTGCGCGTCGAAGCCCGGGCGTCCCGGCAGGCCGTCTTCGCCTTCGGTGACTCGGTCTTCATCGCCAACGCCACGGCCCAGCGCCTGTTCGACGCCAGCGAGCAGCTGACCCTGCGTGAGCACGCGACCTTCCTCATGAGCCGCCGCGACCGGGTGAGCGACACCCTGGTCCTGCCGGGGGGACGCATGGTCCACATCCGAGGCGCCCGGATCCTGACCGGCTCCGAGGTGGCCGGCATGGTGGTGATCGCCGACCTCGTTGCCACGGAGAAGGCCGGATCGCCGGGCGACTTCACCGAGCAGGTGCTGCCACAGATCGCGGTCGCGACCCCGCAGACCTCCCGCATCGCCGGCGACCTGTACCGGCCGCACGAGACCATTACCGGTGGCCGGTCACCGGCGTGGGTACGCGCGTGCGACAAGCTGCGCGAAGCCCTCATGGCGGAGAAGCCGGCGATCGTGCTCGGTGAGACCGGCACCGGCAAGTTCACCCTGGTCGCCGAGATCTTCCACGCCTCGCACCCGGGCAGCCGAAGCGTGTCGATGGACGCCTCCCAGCTGACCATCGAGAACTCCGAGACCGACATCGACTCTCTGCTCGCGGGCAAGCCAGAGCCGACCCTCTACATCGTCCGCAATGTCGACCAGGCCAGCACCGAAGGAGTCGAACAGCTCGACGCGTTCTTGACTGCGATCGGCCGGCTCGACGGCACCACCTCATTCGTTGCGACCCTGTCGGACTCCTCGCTGGACTCCGACCTGCCGTTCCACGCACTCCTCGGCCACTTCGAGGTAGCGATCACCGTGCCGCCGCTGCGATGCCGTACCGATGACCTCTCCACCATCACCTCGTCGGTCCTGCGCGGCATAGCCCCCAACCGCAAGGTGCGGCTCAGTCCAGCCGCCGAACGGATCATCGCGCGCTACTCCTGGCCACGCAACGTCTCCCAGCTGCGCGAGGCCCTCGAACACGCGCTGCGGCGGCGACCGGTCGGGGAGATCCAGGCCCAGGACCTGCCGGCGTACTGCCAGACCACCTCGCGGCACGTGCTCACCCCGCTGGAGGCAGCTGAGCGGGACACGATTGTCGCCGCCCTCCAAGAGACCGAGGGCAACCGAATGCTGGCGGCCGCCAGGCTCGGGATGTCGCGGTCCGGCCTTTACCGCAAGCTGAAGGCCTACGGCATCACCGCCTGACGCGTCCCAGGTGGGGCGGATCGCCCTTGGTCCAGTCTGAACCAGGGCACGCCCCGCGCCGGCGGTCCGTACGAAGCGGAGAGTCGCGAAGCCGGTCCGGCGGTAGGCGGCCCGCCGGACCGGCGTCATCCGCTCCGGAAACGGTGATGCTGACCGGGCGCGAGACCGTTCCTGCCGATCAGGCGATGTTGGAAGGCCGGACCAGGCCCTCCGCGAGATCCCCGAATCCGGGAGCAATCACGGCGCCCTGGTTGCCGATGACCTCCTCGACAACCAGGGTTTCCGTTGTCAGCAAGAGCGCGGCGATCGACGCCGCGCTCTGCAGCGCGCAACGGGTGACTTTCACCGGGTCGATGACACCGAAGCCGGCCATGTCCCCGTATTCTCCGGTCGCGGCGTTGAAACCGTGACCGCGCGGCAGCTCGGCGACCCGCTTGACCACTTCGTCGCCGTCATAGCCAGTGTTGATCGCGATCCAGCGCAGTGGTTCGGCGATGGCCCGCCGGACGATCTCCCTGCCTTCAGCGGCGTCGCCGGCCAGCGTGAGCTTGTCAAGGGCCGAGGCCGCTTGCAGCAGTGCGGTACCACCGCCTGCCACGACACCTTCGGCGAGAGCAGCCCGTGCCGCCGCGAGGGAGTCCTCGACCCGGTGCAGCTTCTCCTTCAGCTCCACGCCGGTCACGGCGCCGACCCTGATCACCGCGACGCCGCCGGACAGCCGGGCGATCCGGGTCTGCAACGTGTCCTGGTCGTGGGCGTTCTCCGCCCGTTCGAACTCCCGCTTGAGCTGGTCGATCCGGGCATGGATCTCGGTGGCGGAACCGGCGCCGTCGACGATCGTAGTTACATGCTCGGTAATGGTGGCCTTCTTGCAACGCCCGAGCTGGCCGAGGGTGACCCGGTCCAGGGAAAGCCCGGCATCCGCGGTAATCACCTGACCGCCCAGAAAAACCGCGAGATCGTTGAGCTCTGCCAACCGGCGGTGACCGAAACCGGGTGCCCGGACCACCGCGGACCGGAAGGTCCCGTGCACATTGTTGGCGACCAGAATGCCCAGTGCCGGTCCCTCGACGTTCTCCGCGAAGACGATCAACTGGCCGCCGGCCCGGGTGACCAGCTCGAGGACCGGCATCAGGATCTGAACCTGAGAGATCTTCTCGTTGGTCAACAGGATGTAGGGGTCGGTGTAGGCGGCCTCCATCCGCTCGGTGTCGGTGACCATGTACGGCGAGAGGTACCCGTTGTCCAACTCGATACCGTCCACGAAGCTGACCTCGAGTCCGAATAGCGGGGATTCCTCGACCGTGACCACCCCGTCACAGCCCACCCGGCCAAGGGTCGCGGCCACGACGTCGCCGATCCGGGCATCGTTGTTGGCGGCGAGGGTCGCCATCCGGGCAAGATCGGCCTCGCCATCGACCTCTCCCCGGTACTTTTCAAACTCCTCCAGCAGGGCGGCCACGGCAGCCTCGATGCCGTTCTTGAGAAACATCGGGTTGGCTCTTGAGAAACATCGGGTTGGCGCCCCCGTCCACGGCATGCAGACCCTCCCGGACGAGGGCCTGCGCGAGCACGGTGGTGGTGGTTCCGTCGCCGGCAGTGCCGTTGGTCTTGGTCGCGACCTCCTTGACCAGTTGCGCCCCCATGTTGGCGAAGGGGTTACGCAGCTGGATCTCCCTGGCTATGGTCACACCGTCATTGGTGATGGTGGGTGGCCCGGTCAGTTTTTCGATGACGGCGTTGCGGCCCTTTGGACCCAGAGTCACCTTGACGGCGTCCGCCAGGGCATTGACCCCGGCCTCCAGCAGGCGACGCGCCTCGACGTTGAACCGCAGATCCTTGGCCATCTCTTCCTCAGTCCTTCCGCTCTGCATCCGTCAGGGCGGGCCGAGGGCGGCACGATCGTGGCGGCGAGCAGCTGGCGGGGCATGATGGCGAAGCCAGCCCCACCTGGAGCCCGATCCGATCGCACAGTCGCGCCGCCGGAGCCCTGGGTTCCCGAGCCATTCACAGACCGGGTCCGGGTGATCAGTAGATCAGGGGATCAGGATCGCCCGACCGCGCACCTTGCCGTGGTGAAGGTCGTCGAGCGCCTGGTGGAACTCTGCCAGGGGGTAGGCACTCGTGTGCAGGGTGACCTTGCCACGGGTTGCGAGAACCATCAGCTCGACGAGGTCGCTGTACGATCCGACCAGGTTACCGATGAAGTTGATCTCAGTGGAGATGATGTCGATGGTGGGGACGTTCAGCACCCCGCCATAGCCGACAACATAGTACGAACCGGCGCGACGCAGCATGGCGACACCCGCTTCGATCGCACCGCCTTCACCGACAAAGTCGATGACCGCCTCGGCGCCGTTGCCCCCGGTGAGATCGAGTACCGCGGACACCTCGCTGCCGTCGGCCCGCACCGTGTGGTCGGCGCCCAGTTCGCCGGCGAGCCGCAACGCCTCGGCGGAGCGGTCGACGACGATGATCTTGGCTGGGGTGAGGGCACGCAGCACCTGCACACCGATGTGGCCTAGACCGCCGGCTCCGATCACCACGACCCGGTCACCGGGACTCAGTGCCGCGGCTGCCTTGCGTGCCGCGTGGTAAGCGGTCAGTCCGGCGTCGGCCAGTGCCGCCACATCCGCCGGCTGCAACGACGGGTCGAGTTTGACCACCGACCGGGCGTTGGTCCGCAGGAGTTCGGCGTAGCCGCCGTCGCTGTCGATCCCGGGGAAGGACGCCCGGGCGCAGTGCACGTCGTCGCCGTCCCGGCAGGCCTGGCACAGCCCGCAGGTGACCAGCGGGTGCAGGATGACCGGATCGCCCACGGCTATGTCGCTCACCGCCGAACCAACCTCGTGCACCCAGCCGGCATTCTCGTGCCCGAGCACGTACGGCAGGGTCACGCCCGACTTCTGCTCCCACTGCCCTTCGATGATATGCAGGTCGGTCCGACAGACACCGGCGCCGCCGATTCTGACCACCACATCCAGCGGATGGAGGATCTTGGGCTCGGGGACGTCTACCAGCCGCGGCGCGTTGTCATACTTGATGACCTGGACGGCCCTCATCGGCCCACCTCCGCGTTCGTTGCTGTCACGTCATGGGTGTGCGGTCCACAGGGCCGTACCGCGTCTCCAGCAGACCGCGGCAGACCGTGGTGTTTGCGTCGATCGTCACCCGGACGGTCCGGGCAAATCGCAGCCGGAGAGGCAGCGCCTCGCGATCGATCGGACGGCCGTCGTCGTCGACGAACAGCGGCGCCTCGGGAGCCAGGGACACTCCGAGGGCGTCCCGTCGGCGCAGCAGGCTGTGTCGTTCCGGCGACTCCGGCATGTCCGCCAGCCGGGCCCGGTACAGCGACTCGGGTGACCAACCCTCGGCTACCAGGCGCTTGGCCGCTGGCGGTGTGCGCCTTACGCAGGAAGGTCATCCGCAGGTCGTCGAGGCCTCCGGTGGCCTCCCCGGGGAAACTCGCCGGGAAACCGTCTCCGGCGGCGACTCCGGCGTTGATCTCTTCGGCGGCGAAGTGATCCTCCAGGGCCACGTCCACCTCGGTGACCCCTGGCAGCTCCTTCACCACGTCGTGCGCGTCGGACACCATCAGGTAGGCGAAGTTCGGCGCGCAGAAGTAGGTCGGGAGCCTGAGCCGAACCTGCACCCGCCCGTCCTGGGCCACCAGAGCATGGACGAATCCCAGCTCGGTGACGGGCTGGTCGAGCTCCGGGTCGTACACCCGCCCCAAAGCTTCCCAGACGTCCGCGGCCAGGCCGGTCCTACTTGGTTACTGTGGGTGTGGTCATACGGACTGCCCTGCGCCCACGAGAGGCGTCGACGCCGGAGCACCGCTGCCCGCCCCGCTAACCTCGGCCGGTACCTCGATGTCGTAGAGCGCGGCCGCGTTGAGACCGAGAATTTTGCGCTTGATGTCGGGGGTGAGCACGCCGTACTCGGCCTGCATGTCCTCCGGGATC
>NZ_CDWTMO010000079.1:0-12449 GCF_977946435.1 Frankia sp. CgKIO3
TACACGCCGGTGGCACGTGCGGCCGCAGCGCCGTGATGTCGCGTCCGTAGACGGCCTCCCCGCACGTGGTCACGATCCGTAGGTCGGCGAGGACCTGGTCCGGTTCGAGTGAGCCGACGAGGGAGCGCAGCAGGGACGGAGTGGTCTGCAGCGCGGTCAGGTGCTGCGAGGAGATCCAGTCGGCGAGGCCGCTCAGGCCCGCCGCCCGGGGATCATAGGCATACACCCCGGCCCCGTTGAGCCAGACCGAACACCACCACGGTGATGCCGGCGGTGAACGAGTACGGCAGCACGAGGGCCAGCCGGTCGCCCGGCGCGAAACCGAGGCGTTCGGCGCCGGCGTAGGCGTCGCACAGGAACGTGCCGTTGGTCCACACCACGCCCTTGGGCGCGCCGGTTGAACCGGAGGTGAACACGATGCAGGCCGGATCGTCGACCAGCGGCTGCGGCCACCAGACCGCGTCCGCGCCGTTCGCCGGCGATCCACCGGGCACCGTCCGCGGCCGCCGTGGCGAGGTCCAGAACGAGGCGGGGGCCGGCCCCCGGTCAGCGCGGCGAGCAGGGCGTCCGGATTCACGCTGGATTCGGCCGTGGCGTTCGAACCGTTGGTCCCCACCGGCTGCAGGCCCACCGTCGAGCGGGCCACGGAGCCGTCGCCCAGGTCGGTCAGCAGGGCCACGCAGCCGGCCTGCCGAACGATCTGTGCCATCCGCTCGGCGGGCACCACCGGATCCAGCGGGACGACCGGGCGCCCGGTTTTCAGCACGCCCAGCACGCCCAGCAGGCCAGCCACGCTGTGCGGCAGCAGGGTCGCGACCGGACCGTCCTCGTTCGCGTTGAGGCGGCCGAGGACCGCCATCGCGATGTCATCGGTCCGGCGATCAGCCTCGGCGAAGGTCATGACGACGCCGGGAGAGACCAGCGCGGGCGTGTCGGGCAGGTGCGTGGCGACCTCCCGGAACCGGCTGACCACCGAGGCCGGCAGGTCGTCGAAGTGCAACGCCGGGAAGAACGCGCCACCTTCAGGCGTCGCGACCGCAAGGGACGCGCGCCGACCGCTTTCGTTCAAAGCCACTCCCTCGTCCTGTCCTCTCTCGGCGTCATCGGCTTACGATGGATGACGATGATCTTGTGTCCTGGCCGGTCCTTACCTCGTCAACCGGGTGCGGCTGGTTACCCCTGATCGGGGGGCGGACCTCGAATCCCGTATGGTCACGGATGCGCCGGGGCCGGTGCCGGGTGGCTGCGCGATGGGACGGGCCGTTTGTGGTAACCCCGTCCAACAATCTCGTACGGTGCTGCCTCGTACGGTGCTGCAACCGTTCGCTCGTGGTACACGAACAGCCTCCCCAACACGCAGTCCGGTATAGCGCGTGCGACTTTATACCACGGTGCTGTGGCTATCTTATGGTCACTCCCGGTAACCCTCACTCAAGGGGTAGTTTGTCGGTGGTAATCGGGCTTCGGCTATGTCCGGCGCAAACGATTTGCCGTGATCCCGGACTAATTTGATCCCGAGTCGGCGGTTCGGCCGATGGTGCCCGGATCCGGTGCCGCCATTCCGCGGCGTCGCGGCCCGGAGCTCGGGGCGGCTCGCGGCCGCACGATCGCCGGCTCCTCGCTCCAGGAGAGCCGGCCCGCCGCGGCGGGCCGGCGCCGGGCCCCGCTGCCCGGCCGCTCGGGGCCGGCCGCTGCGACCGTTCGCCGCTTCGGTGTCCTTCCTCATATCCAACAAATTTTTTGCCCTCACTTGCAACAGTAAGGTTGAGCGTCTTAGACTCACTAACTGTGAGAGCGGGAGGTAGTCGCACCGAAGGTGATCCGTCCAGGGGGCGCCTGAGGGGCGGGCGCGTCTCGATCGGCATCGATGTACAGAGATCGGCCCTAGAAAGATCAATCTTTTGGAGGGGGAGCGTCGTGAGCACCTACCTGTGGGACCCGTTTGCCGCGCTGGGGCGCATGGACCGGGAGTTCGACGAGATTGTTCGGCGTGCCTGGGGCCCGCGGCGTCCGGTGCTTACCGGACGATCGTCGGTCATCGAGTTCGCCGTCCCGTCGGCTGATGTGGTTACCGAGGGAGCGGATGTACTGATCAACCTCGAGCTGCCCGGGGTCGATGTCGAGCGGGACGTCGCGGTCGAGATCGACCGGGGTCGCCTGGTCGTCCGCGGGAAGCGTGCGGCCGGCCGCGAGAGCGAGCACGCTGGTCGCGTGCACCGCGAGCGCTGGCACGGTTCCTTCCGCCGGGAGTTCCGGCTTCCCGAGGGCGTGGACGCGCAGCGGATCTCGGCCACTTACGACCGGGGCATCCTGACAGTCCGTCTCGTCGGCGCGGCGGCGGAGCCCAAGGCGACCCGGATTGAGATCACCCCGGTCGTCCGCGACGCCCGGCCGGCCGAGGTTGCCGAGGGTGGCTCCCCGGGGCTGCCGGCGGAATCCGCGACGCCGCGGCCCGCCGAGCCGGCCACGCCGGCCGCGGCCGGTTCCACCGCCTGAGGAGCGCACCCGGCGTGCGGACGCCGATGTCCGCACGCCGGGCAGCGGTTCCCTCGCACCGGGCGGCATACCCCGCCGGACCGGTCGATCCTGCCGGGACCGCCCGGCTCAGCGGCGGCGCGGTCCGGTGCCGGCGGAGGAGGTCTGTCCCGGGGCGGACCGTCCGGCCGAGCTACCACTCGATGGAGGCGGCACCATCGGCCCGATGTCGCCGTCCGGCGCGGTGTCCAGATCGACGATGACGGGAGCGTGGTCGCTCGTCCCGACACCCTTGCGGGCTGCTCGGTCCACCCAGACCGCGCGCACGCGGCCCGCCACGTCGGCGGTCGCCAGAGCCAGGTCGATGCGCATCCCAAGGTTCTTCGGGAAACACAGTTGGCGGTAGTCCCAGTAGGTGTAGACGGCGTCGTCGGGCCAGCGGGCCCGCAGCACATCGATGAGCCCGGCGTTGACGAGTTCTGCGAGTGCCGCGCGTTCCGCCGGGGTGACGTGGGTGGCGCCCTCGAACTGGGTGATGTCCCAGACGTCGGCATCCGTTGGCGCGATGTTGAAATCACCCAACGCCATCACCGCGCCCTGGGCCGTGGCCTCGGCCACCACCTCGCGCAGCGCGGCGAGCCAGGCCAGCTTGTAGGCGTAATGAGGGTCGTCGATGGTCCGGCCGTTGGGTACGTACAGCGACCAGATCCGGATGCCGCCGCAGGTCGCGGCGATGGCGCGAGGCTCGGGACCGGGAAAGCCCGGAGCGCCCGGAAGACCCCGCGCGACGTCGTCGAGGGTGTCTCGCGACAGGATCGCCACGCCGTTCCACCGGCCGTCGCCGTGATGGGCGACCCGGTAGCCCCGGCGGAACAGATCCTCGTCGAACAGCTCCAAGAAGGCGTCGTCCGACAGCTTCGTCTCCTGCAGGCACACCACATCCGGCTCGGCCCGGTCGAGCCATTCGATCAGGCGGGCCTGCCGAGCCTTCGCAGAGTTGATGTTCCACGTCGCGATCCGCACATCTGTTGACGGTAGTCCCAGGGTCCGACAGGTCTGCTGGGCATGTCGGGTCTGGGATGATGGTCGTCATGGGAATGAGCCGGCGTGTCGACAATGACGCTGTGGGCCGAGGCGCTGTTGCTGGCCGGCCGTACGTCATCTGCAGCTGCGCGATGTCGTTGGACGGGCACATCGACGATAGCTCGGATGAGCGGCTGATCCTCTCCAGTGCCGCCGATCTCGACCGGGTGGACGAGGTGCGTGCCGGCTGTGACGCGATCCTCGTCGGCGCGGCCACTGTCCGGCGGGATAATCCCCGCCTCGCCGTGCGCGCGCAGCACCGTCGGGCGGCGCGGGAGGCGGCCGGGCGTCCGCCCACGCCGATCAAGGTCGTGCTGTCCGGCGGGGGAGATCTCGACCCGAGCGCTCGGCTGTTCACCACCGACCCGGTCGAGACGATCATTTACCGTCGGGCCGGATCATCGTTGGCGATCGCCGCGCCGACCTCGTCTCCCGAGCTGTCAACGCCGCAATCGGCGTCGGCGGCGATCCGCACCGCGCCCGCTGCCCGCACCGAACGCGCCACCTTCACCGCGCGCGTCATCCTGGTCGAACTTCCCGGTCGGCCCCGGGTCGAGGTCGCCGCCATCCTGACCGATCTCGCCCGGCGTGGCGTCCGCCGGCTGCTGGTGGAGGGTGGTACCTCGCTGCATACGGCCTTCCTCACCGCCGGCCTGGTCGACGAGCTGCATCTTACCGTCGCCCCGTTCTTCGTCGGCGAGCGCGATGCGCCGACCTTTGTGGGACCGGGGGTCTTCCCCAACGACGTCCGCTCGCCCCTTCGCCTCGTCGAGGTCCGACAACTCGACAATGTGGTTTTTCTTCGGTATCTGGCACCGACGTCTCACTAAACGCCGTGACCGGCGGCTCGATCGCCTCCGGACCACGAAAGGACCACGCGGTCGTCGAGCCCACGCCGAGTCGACGGCACCGATGTCGATGCGGAACGTAATACTTGCCTCACTTCATGTCGTGGCTTCGAGGTACGTCCGGGACGGCGTTCCCGGAGCATGGCCGGCCCCTGCGGAAGGGCGATGATGCGGGCGGTACGGGCGGCGACCATGGCGGGCACGATGGCTGCCGCCCTCATCCTGGCGATGGTTTCGGCGAACGGCGCCGCGGCGCGACGGCACGCGGTCCCGGGTGGACCGGTTGCGCCGGTGGATCTGGGCTTTCCATCCGGGTACTTGTTCAGTACGGCGACAGCGATCAACGATCGGGGAGAGGTCGTCGGCATCGGCTCCGCGGGCTCCTACGACCTCCACGGCCTGCGATGGTCGGAGAGTGCGGTGACGGCGCTGCCGGACGGGGCCCCCGGGCCGTCGCGGATCAGCAACGCCGGCCAGGTGACAGGCTTCCGCCCCCACCGCGGCGCCCCCGACACCGGATTCGTGTTCCGGCCCGGCGGCGTTCTCGTCGATCTCGATTTCCGGGTCGAGGACCAGAACGAGCGCGGCCAGGTGGTCGGGACCAGAACCACGTTCACCGCGCCGCCTCGTGCCGTGAGCTGGTGGCGTGGCCGGACCGTCGATCTTGGCGCGCCGTCGGGTGCCGCCAGCTTTGCCGTGGCGGTGAGTGACAGCGGACAGGTCGCCGTTCGGGTGGACGAGGGGGGCCGTTCCCGCACCGCCCGGTGGACCCGAGGGCGGTGGACCGATCTGCCCGACCTGCCCGGTAGTGTCGGGAGCTGGGCCGCCGACATCAACGATCGTGGGGACGTCGTCGGCTGGGCCCAGACCGCCGATCGGACGATGCACGCGGTCGTCTGGCGGGGTCGGAGGATCATCGATCTTGGCGCGCTGGGCGGTCGTGGCACCCTGGCGACGGCGATCAACGACGCTGGGCAGGTCGTCGGTTCGACGTTCGACGGCAACGGTGGCGGTCGCGGCTTCCGCTGGGAGGACGGCCGCGTGACGGATCTCGGCACCCTCGGCGGCCCTTCCAGCACGCCGGCGGCGATCAGCGACCGTGGCGACATCGTTGGCGTCAGCAGTACGCCCGACGGCGCCGAGCACGGATTCCGCTGGTCCCACGGTCGGATGGTGCTCCTGGGCGATTTCGGCGGCGGCACCAGCCGCGCCGTGGCGGTCAACAACCGCGGTCAGGCCGTCGGTTCCGCCCGCCTACCCGACGGCGGCACCCGTGCGGCCCGCTGGAACTGATTCGATTTCCACCACCCGCCCACCGCATTTCCTCGTTCCCCGGACCGGTCGGTGTCCGGATCCAGCACGCTCCAACCCGTCGTGGCGCCGTCTCGTGGCCGTCAGCTTTCGGACATGTTGCGGAAGGGGCGGGAAAACTCCCTCTGCGCAGGCACACTATGGTGCGTCTGGCGATCGAAGGAGCGAGGGAGAGTGCTGGTGGTTCCGACCCCGCTTCACGTCACCACCCCCGCGGGGGAGGCGACGCTCACCGGAGACAAGCCGGTCGTGGTGGGGCGGGCCCGTACGGCCGATATTGTGATCAACGATGGCCGGGTGTCGCGCCGGCATCTGGTGCTGCATCCCGACGTCGGCGGATGGCGGATCGAGGACATCAGCGCCAACGGTCTCTGGCGGGATGGCTGCCGTGTGGGCGGTCTTGCCGTCTCCGGGGAGCTCCGGCTCGGCGCGGTGGACGGACCTGAGGTGGTGCTCGTTCTGCGTCCGGCCCCGCCGATGATCCCGCCGACCGCGCCGACCCATAGCCCGGGCGGGGCACCCATCCCCCTTGCCGGCCCGCCGTCGCCGTCGCCGGGCGCGGCGGTGCCGGGCACGGAATGGTGGTCCGAACCGGCGCCGGGCGCTGCGTCGGCGCCCATCCCGGCGGCGCCCGTCCCAGCGGCGCCTGCGCAGTCGGGCGGGCCCGACTCGGCCGTGGGGCAGGCGACGATCGTGCACGACCGGCGGCGCGTGCATCCGCTGACGATCGGACGGGTGCGGATGGGCCGGTCCCGCGACAACGACATCAACGTGGGCGACCTGCTCGCGTCCCGCCATCACGCCGAGCTGCACATCTCGGTGGCCGGTGTCGAGCTCGTCGACCTCGCTTCCGCCGACGGCACCTTCGTCAACGGTCACCGGGTCACCCGGGCGCGGGTGATGCAACGCGACATCATCGCCATCGGCCATCATCTGTTCCAGCTCGAGGGAAACTCGCTCGTCGAATACGTCGACTCCGGTGACGTGGCCTTCGAGGCGCAGGCGCTGTCGGTGTGGGCCGGCACCAAGCAGCTCATGCACGACATGACCTTCCGGCTGCCGGGCCGTTCCCTGCTCGGCGTCGTCAGACCGAGCGGGGCCGGCAAGTCCACGCTCCTCAACGCTCTCACCGGCTTCCGACCGGCGGACCGGGGATCGGTGATCTACGCGGGACGTGACCTCTACGCCGAGTATGACGAGTTGCGACGCCGGATCGGGTACGTGCCGCAGGCCGACCCGCTGCACGATCAGCTGACCGTGCGTGAGGCTCTGCTGTACGGCTCGGAGTTGCGTTTCCCCGCCGACACCACCGCCGAGGAGCGGCGGGCCCGGGTGGAGGAGGTCATCGGCCAGCTTGGACTGACCGCGCACGCCAACACACCGGTCTTCTCCGGCTTTCCGGCGGCCAGAAGAAGCGCACCAGCGTCGCGCTGGAGCTGCTCACCCGGCCCTCTCTGCTGTTCCTGGACGAGCCGACCTCCGGCCTGGACCCGGCCAATGACCAGTCTGTGATGGAAACCCTGCGGGGCCTGGCGAAGGGCGGCGGCGCCGGCTCCGGCGACGAGACCGGCCGGACCGTCATCGTCGTCACTCACAGTGTGCTGTTCCTGGACCTGTGCGACTTCATCCTCGTGCTCGCGCCCGGCGGGCACGTGGCCTACTTCGGGCCTGCGGACGGGGCGCTGCGGTTTTTCGGCAAGGAGGACTTCCGCGAGTTCGCGGCGGTGTTCCGCGAGCTCGAGGCCACTCCGGGTGAGGAGATGGCGGAGCGGTTCCGGGACTCGGAGTTCTTCGTACCCTCCGCGGTCGTGGCGCCCGCGGTGCGCAAGGCACCGCCGGAGCTGCCCAGCGTGCGCCAGCAGCCGGTCCGGGCCCAGCTCGCGACGCTGACCCGACGGTACTGGCGGGTCGTGCTCGCCGACCGGTCGTACCTACGGCTGATCATTGCCTTCCCGTTCCTGCTCGGCGTCGTCCCACAGGTGATCCGCGCCCCGGACGGGCTGCGTGCGTTACCCCAGGCGCCGAACACCGACGCGACGAAGGTTCTCCTCGTCCTGGTGCTGTGCGCCTGTTTCATGGGCATGGCCAACTCGGTCCGGGAGATCGTCAAGGAGCGGCCGATCTACCGGCGGGAACGCACGATCGGGCTGTCCCACACCGCCTACCTTGGATCAAAGATCATTCTGCTGACCGGGATCACCACCGCCCAGTGTCTTGTCTTCACCCTGATCGGGCTGGTGGGCCGGACCCCGCCGAGGGCGGTCGTGCTCGGCTCGCCGGTGCTGGAGTGTCTGATCGCGGTGAGTGTCGCGGCGCTCGCCTCGATGATGATCGGTCTGCTGGTCTCGACGCTGATCGACAACGCGGACAAGACCATGCCGATCCTGGTCCTGGTCACGATGGGTCAGCTGGTGTTCTCCGGGGGACTGACCTCGCTGGTCGGGCGCCCCGTGCTGGAGCAGATCAGCCTGCTCGTCCCGGCCCGCTGGGGGTTCGCGGCCCTGGCGTCCACGGACGATCTTAACGACGTCAGCAAGTTCGGTAACGAGACCCTGCGGACCGACCCGGCCGACGGGCTGTGGAAGCACAGCGTGGCGATCTGGGTCCTCGACATCGTGATCTGCGTGCTGATCGGTGTCGTGGCATTGATCCTCACGGCCGTCATGCTGCGCCGGATCGAACCGAAGGTCACCCGGCCGACGGGTGCCGGGCCAGGGCCGGCCACCGGTTCGGGTTCGGGAGGGTTGTCGGGTCCGCGGCTGTACGGCGCCGGGGTCCCGCCGGCGCACGGTTCCAGGACCGGCCGGTCCATGCCGTTACGCGGCTGAGTGGTCAGTCCGTCCCTGTAGCCCACGCCCCGGACCAGGTATCCCGGCGACCTCCCTCGCGAGCCGGGCCGCGAGGGAAGTCGCTATGAATTCGTAATGAAGTAATTAATGCAAGCCAATATGCGTCTTCGCAGGTCACGGGCTCACGAGGACCCCGAAGTGAACAAGTTATTTCATTCCGAATCCTATACCCCTATCTGTGGGCCGGCGCGGCGCGAGTGGTCGCAAATCCAAAACCTCCGCAGCAACCGGTTATCGTGGCGATAAGGTGAGCTGACCGAAGTTCGCTCGCGGTGGGGGATTGGGCATGGAGATCGTCTTCTTGTGCGAGCAGTATCCGCCGATCATCTGGGACGGGGCGGGAGTCTATACACACGACATCGCTCACGCACTGGTCGCGCTCGGTCATCGGGTTCATATCCTCTGCGC
This sequence comes from Frankia sp. CgKIO3, assembly GCF_977946435.1. Taxonomy (NCBI): domain Bacteria; kingdom Bacillati; phylum Actinomycetota; class Actinomycetes; order Frankiales; family Frankiaceae; genus Frankia; species Frankia sp. CgKIO3. The sequence goes on from NZ_CDWTMO010000079.1 coordinate 8,975, forward strand.
GCAGGGACGCTACCGCACGGATGAGGATCATGACGGGGTGATGGTGCACCGGCGGCCTCTCCTGCGGTTGCCCGTCACCAGGTTTCTCGGCCCACTCGGCCGGTCGTTCCAGGGGGAGAACCACCCTCGCGATTCGCTCTCCCTGCGGTTCGTTCTCGCGGTTTCCTATGCTTTCTGGCTGTGTCGTCTCGGTCTGCGTCCCGACGTGATCGAGACTCAGGACGGCGAGACCCGGGGCCTGCGTACCGCCCTGCGCCGCGACATCCCCCTCGTGATCCACCTGCACACCCCGACGATGATGGATGTGCGCCTGCGGGACGGCCGGCTGCACGGCAGGGGCGCGGTGGCCGACCGGATCGACCGGTTCTCCGCTCTGCGCGCCGACGCGCGCACCGCTCCCTCCGAGCTGATCGTCACCACGCTGCGCGGTTTCGGCTGGCTGGATAGGGATACCGACGCGGACGTCATTCCTTACCCGTTCGACCGGTCCCCGTACATGGAGGTGGCGTCGCCCCAGCACACCGACCCGACGTTGCTCGTCGTCGGACGGCTCGAATGGCGCAAGGGGCTGGATGTCCTGATCGAGGCGGCCGCGCTGCTGAAGAAACGGGGTGTCGAGGCGACGGTGGTCTTCGCCGGTCAGTCCTCGGGCACGATCGAGGGTGTGGCGACCGGGACCTGGCTGGAGCAGCAGGCGGTCAAACTCGGCGTCACCTGCCGTTTCGCCGGCCACCTGACCCGTCCCGAGCTGGTCAAGGCCTATGAGGAGGCACGGGCGGTCGTCGTGCCGAGCCGGTTCGAGAGCTTCTCCATCGCGGGTCTCGAGGGAATGGCCTCGGGACGCCCGGTCGTCGCGACCGCGACAACCGGAGTGGCCACCTGGGTGGCGAAATGGAAGGGCGGCACGGTCGTCCCGCCGGAGGACGCCCCCGCACTCGCCGACGCCCTGGAACTCTTCCTCACCGACCCGGAGTTCGCGGAGACGGTGGGTGCCCGCGGTCGGGTCGGCACCGCCGAGCTCGAGCCGTTGCGTATTGCCGCCCTGCGCGAGAAAGTCTACCAGAAGGCCATCGACCGTTTGCGGGCGCGCCACGGAAAAACCTCCGCCGTGGCATGAGGGTGGCGACCCGGATCATCGATTGCCGGTCACGAACCTGATCCAGGCGAAAACCCTAGGGTGGGGTCATGAGCGGTCTGTGCGGTGTCTCCCTGGAACATCCGATCATGAACGCGGCCGGCACTTGCAAGACCGCCGAGGATGTCGAAACGTTCGCCCGGTCGGCGGTCTCGATGATCGTCGTTGGTTCGATCACCAGAGAACCGCGGTCAGGCAACTCCGGCAACGTCTACTGGCCCGGCCGAGTCTACTCGTTGAACGCGCTCGGGCTTCCCAACCGCGGATTGGACTACTATGCCGCGCATCTGCCCGGCATGGTGCGGCGCGCTCACCTGGCGGGCAAGCCGTTGACCGTCAGCGTCGCCGGGTTCGGTGTCGACGAATACCGCGAGATCTCCGCGGTCGTGGCGCGGACGGGGGTCGATCTGATCGAACTGAACCTGGCCTGCCCGAACGTCTGGGACGGCGGAACGCAGAAGCGCATCGCCTGCTTCGATCCCGGGCACACCGCGACGATCTGCACGGCGGTGGGCGACACGCTGGTGGCGCAGGCTGGTGCCGATCCGGCCCGACGCGTCCCCTACGGAGTCAAGATCTCGCCGTTCTCCGATCCGTCGGCTCTGGCGGAGCTCGCAACGGTGATCGATGAGGTCGCCGCGCGTCCCGGTGGCCCGCGGTTCGTCACGGCGGTGAATACCTTCCCCAACGCCTTCGCCGTCGACGAGGCGCACCGACCAGTCGTCGACGTCGAGCTCGCCGGTATGAGCGGGCCGGCGCTCAAGCCCGTCGGGCTCGGTCAGGTGCGCCAGCTACGCCGCCTGCTCCCGGAGAGTGTGGACATCGTCGGGGTCGGGGGTGTGACCGACGGGCGCGACGTCGCCGACTACCTGCTGGCCGGGGCCACCGCGGTCCAGGCCGCCACCGCGTTCTGGAACCGTGCGGAGGATCCGGCCGTCTTCGGTGCCATTCTGTCCAACTGGATCGACCACACCGACCCGACCGTCCCCTGAAAAGGGTTTCACGCGTATTTTCCGTACATCTTTCCAGCATATTTTTTCACGTCCTCGGCGCGGGAGCCCATCGCCGGATCATCCTCCGGCCGCCGCGTTTCTCGGTGCCGCTCGGCCTGGCTGCTCGGCGGTGTTCTCCGGGCCGCTTCCCGGGACCAGGGAGATCCGCCGGTCCGGCGGTGGAAACGTCAGCCGGAACGTGAAGGCGGTGGCGGTCGGACCGTGGGCCCGCAGGTGACGAACCCGGTCCTCGGCCTCGTCCGTCCCCGGCCGATGCCCGGCGGGTACCCACCACAGGGCGTTGGTCGTCCGCTGGGTGGGATGAAACCACTCGCGCCGACGGCGTAGGAACGCCCCGTGGCCGCTACGGAAGACGAAGTTGGCCAGCGCCTCCACCGACTCCCAGACGGTCAGGTTCACGATGATCGCATGGTCGCCGTCGCCCTCCCAGACGAACGTGCGTACGACGGTGTCGCCATCCTCGGCCCGCAGGCGCCAGACGAAGCCAGGCTGCCCGTCGCCGAGCGTGTTGGTGGGAGTGAGACCGGCGACGAAGTCGGTCAGCGCGGAGGAGCCGGGCGGCGCGAGCAGTCGGGCGATGTTCACCTGGGCCAGATGGTAACCCGTCATGAAGGCAGCCTAGGGAGGTTGTCGCGCTGCCGCCAGGAATATCGGTCAATTACCGATCGATCATGATCGGCGAGTTGGCGGGTGCAATTTCTACCAGTTTTTCGATGCCGCTCGGAACAGCCGGCGAACAGTAACCCCGCCACGAACGGGCCGGCCGATGCCGATGCCTGCCGATCGGCGCCCCATCGTGGGGCTGTCAGGTGATCCGTCAGGTGGTGTCGCCGCCGAGGGCTCCGCTGGAGCCACCCGGATGGACTCACCCGAGTCGATCATGCGCGCCTCCCACCTATTGGCAACGTCGAAGCTACTCTCCGTAGTCGGAGGTGCCGGGAGGGGAAGATCCCAAGATCCCGGGGCGGGCTGTGTCATTTGCGTGGAAGCGTGTTTCTCCGCGGAAATCAGCCTGAGTGCGGATCGCTCGAGTTCGGTCGGTGATCCGATTTCGGTCCTCGCTGACCGAAATGGCCTCCACTGCCGACAGCATTTGGTCATTTTCCGCTAGCAATGGGGGAGTCATGGGAAGTTCCGCAAGGAGAAAAGCCGCAGTTGTCGCTCTGTCCACGACGGCGGCTCTGGTTGTCGCCGCGGGGCCCGCGGCCACGAGCGCGTTGGCCTCCGATGGTCACGACGGCCCGAAGGACAAGCGCGTCACCAAGCACGTCGTCAAGGAGCACTGGACCAAGATTCTCTGGGAGAAGGAGAGCTGGGACAAGAAGGT
>NZ_CDWTMO010000079.1:12587-18812 GCF_977946435.1 Frankia sp. CgKIO3
CTGGGGCTGGGACTTGGACTGGGCCTGAGCTGACGAGAGAACCTGGACGGAGCGCCACTGAAATACGGCGAACCGCTAGGAGAAACGTGTAGCGGCGTTGGCGAGGGTGTCCGGAACGGATTCCGATCGGCAATGCCCGCCCGGGTTCTTTGGCCGGCACGGTGCCGGACACCATGGTTCCGTGGTGTCCGGCACTCACGGTTCATGGCCATTCATGGCCATCACGCTCGGGTGGTGGGAATATGGCGCTCCGGTTCACATCCGACGGGCGAGGATGCGGTAGGCGTTCGACCGGCTGCCGGCGGTCAGATAAGGCCGGCTCATCGCGTCCAGGGCCAGGCCTGCTACGAATGCGGGGACCATGGCGGCCGCGGTCAGCGCCCGGATCCTCCGCGGGCGTCCTGGATCCTCCTCGGTGCGCCACGCTGAGGACGGTGACGGCGCGACGGTCTGGAGCAGCCCATACAGGGCCATCACCGGGTCCCCCTGCTGATGGACATCACCGAACCGGATCTTCTGGACCGCGAAGCCACGTTCGTTCAGGGCAGCTGCCAAATTGGCCGCCGGCATAAGGTGCTGATGTTGCGGAATCAGCCATCCCGGCCACAGTTGGCGGTACATACGGGCCGCGGGGCTCTCCGGATTCGGTACCTCGATCAGCAGATGGCGGCCCGGGGCCAGCGCGAGTGCGGCGGCATCCAGCTCGGCCAGCGGATCCCGGGTGTGTTCGAGGTAGTGGAACATGCTGATGACGTCGTACTGGTCGGCCAGATCGGCGGCGATATCGGGAAATAATCCGCGGTAGGCCCGATCTACCCAGCGTCGGCGTTCCGCCTCCTCGATGCTCGCCCTGATGTCGAGTGCGTCGAACGAGGTCGTCGGCCAGACCGTTCTCGCCACGTTACAGAAATGTCCATGGCCACCTCCCACGTCCAACCAGCGACGGGGCGTCGGTATCGACAGGCTGGCCCGGTGGAGATAGGGTCCCGGGCTGAACCCGAAGACCTCCTCGATCATGGCGGCGCCGAGTCCGTCGTAGAAGTCCCGGTAGTAGAAGTCCAGACCTTCGAAGGAGAGCCGGGGATTCTGGAAGACGTGGCCGCAGTCGCCGCACTGGTCGTAGCGGAACCGGCCGGGCTTGCCCTGGGAGACGTCGCGGCCGTTCATGCGCACGGAGAGGTCGTTTCCGCCGCACCACGGGCAGGTCGTGCGAGGCGGCTCGAGGAACCGGTCAAGACCGTTGGCGAGATCCCGCCGGTACTGGGATCTCCTCTTGGTGATCTCCGTGGGGGTGGGCCTGCCCGCCGTTCTGATCGGCCGTGGAGCCCGCGGGCACGTCGCCGGATCCGGGCCGATGGTCGGTGCGCCGAGAAGCTCACGGGTTCGGCTCGGCATCCCCACCAGTTGGAGGAGGGCACCGCGTCGCCGCGTCAGCATGCTGCGCCGCAGCGTCCCGGGCGTCACCCGTAGCCGGCTACCGCCCACGGCGACCGGCTGCAGCCAGGACATCGTCACCGCCGTGAGTGCCGCGAGCGGGTTGCTGGTAGCCCCGAGCAGGATGGCGGCGTCCCGCAGCGCGGGCAGGACCCGCCTGGCGGGCCCCCATGCATAGGCGGCGCGGTGCACGGACAGCCGGGTGCGACCGTCGTCCGGCTCGGCACCGACCAGGCCGGGCAGCACGGCGAGGTCGGTGGAGGCGGCAGCGTGCCGTTTGCACGTCTCGAGCACGGCCACGAGCTCGGCCTCGGTGAGATCGGTGCTGTCCGCGGTGGTGAGGCCGGTGCGGGCTAGCACCTCTGCATTGACGAGCACCGCCTGGAAGGCCCCGCGACCGCGGGCCAGCCGGGCTGACCGGTAGGTGGACGGGTCGACCATCCGCGCCAGGTCGAGGATCCGGTGCGCCGACATCTCGGCTGGGACCAGGTCGAGGACCTCGTAGCCGTGCCGACGCGCGTAGGTGTCGGCTGCGCGGCGATGCTCGGGGCCGAGACGCACTCCGGAGGCGAGGAGGAGGATGTACGACGGATGCTGCGCGTGAGGGTCGTCCGAGCCGGGCTCGCCTCCCGGATGCCCATGGTCCACCGATTCGATGACGTCGATGGCACCTACCCGGCCGCGCAGCCGGATGCCGTTAAGGCCGATCCCCACACACGCGGCTACCGGGAGCCAGCCACGACGCCTCACTATCGGCCTCCTCTGAATATTTGATCCGCATCCGGTCCGCAGTCGGGAAGCCCCCGCAAAATACCTCTTGCATCCGAATTGCAGCCGAAGCTTCACCGACCGCTCCACGCCGCGCGGCTGAACCGGGTGGCCAGGCTGAACCGGGCCGGAACACGCCGCCGGGTTCGGCCGCACCCGCCGCGGCACGGGAGAACGTCACCGCAGGCACGCCGGAGCTCTGCGTCAGGGGCGCGGGACCGGTCTGATTTTGATCGTCGGCTCTGGCGGTGGCCCGGCGGTGGGCGCGTCCTGGGCGAGGTGGTTCCAGAACTACTCGACCACGGGTTGCCGCAGGCGAGGGCCGAGTTCGCGGATCAGGATGCCCAGCGCCTGGGTGTGCTCTGGATCGGGCTTGGTGGAAATGCCGGCGGCACGTAGGTCGCGGACCTAGCTGAGAGTGAGGTCGGCGAGCAGGGAGTGAGGTCGGCAAGCAGGATGATCATCTTGGTGTTGTCGTGTTCCGGGTCGATCAGCGCGCGGCGCAGGTAGCGCAGCTGGGCGGGGTGCTCGGCGTACATGCGGGCGACGGCGGGGTCGTGGGCTCTGCCGATCTCGGCCGCGCTGCCTTGCGCGGGGACGCCGAGCACCGCTGACCATTTGCAAAGCCTGCCGTACCGTCGGACAGCATGGGCATCGGAGAAGCCGTCATCGTCAACACCGCGGCGACCGCGGCCTTTGACGGGCAGATCGGGTAGGTCGGCCAGGTCGGCCCCGACACCGAAACCCTTGCCACCGCGACGAAGATCGCCGAATGGATCGCCGGCAACTTCACCGGCCACTGAGGACAGACTATGACCTACCGATCATCGTGGATGACCGAGGAGCTCGACCAGCTCCAAAACCTTACCCGCACCTTCCTGGCCAAGAAATCCGAACCCAACCACGAGCGGTGGACCGAACAGCACGCGGTCGACCGCGAGTTCTGGAACAAGGCCGGCGAGATCGGCCTGCTGTGCATCAGCTGCCCCATCGAGTACGGCGGCGGTGGCGGCACGTTCGCGCACGAGGCCGTGGTGTTGCGCGAGCAGGGCTACATTGCCGACGACTGCTGGGCCTACCTGGTGCACAGCCCGATCGTCGCGCGCTATATCAACGCCTACGGCGGCCACGAGCAGAAGCAGCGCTGGCTGCCCAGACTGGCGTCCGGTGTGTTCGTCGGCGCGATCGCGATGACCGAACCGGGCACCGGTAGCGACCTGCAGGCCGTGCGCACCACCGCCCGGCGCGAGGGTGACCATTACGTGATCAACGGTGCGAAGACGTTCATCACCAACGGTACCCACTGTGACCTGCTCATCATCGTGGCCCGCACCGGCAACGCGCCCGGCGGCAGAGGGCTGTCGCTGATCGTGGCGGAAACCCAAGGGCTGCAAGGGTTCGAACGCGGCCGGGTGCTGCAGAAGATCGGCGCGATGGGCACCGACACCCGCGAGCTGGCTTTCACCGACATGCGGGTGCCGGCGGCCAACCTGCTCGGTCCGGCCGAGGGCCAAGGCTTTATGCAGCTGGTACAGCAACTGCCGCAGGAACGGCTGTCCATCGCGGTGAATGCCGCGGCTGCCGCCGAACACGCCGTCGACCTGGCCATCGCCTACGCCAAGGAGCGCACGGCGTTCGGCAAACCCCTGCTGGAATTCCAGAACACCCGGTTCGTGCTCGCCGAGTGCCGTACCGAAGCGCTGGCGCTGCGCACCTTCATCGACCACTGCATCACCGAGCATGTGGCTGGCCGGCTCGACGGCGCAACCGCGTCCATGGCCAAATACCTGGCCACCGACAAGCAGTGCGAGATCGTCGACCGCTGCCTACAGATCTTCGGCGGCTACGGCTACATGACTGAGTACCCCATCGCCCGCATGTACGCCGCAGCCCGCGTCCAGAGGATCTACGGCGGCACCAACGAAATCATGAAGGAGCTCATCGCCCGCTCCCTCTGACCGGCAAGAGACCAACCACGCCCGGAGCAGGATCCACCTAGCATGCGGGGGGCTCGGCCATTCCGGTAGGCCTGGCGGAACGACGAGTGTCCGCCCCCGCACGGACACAACCCACCCAGAGTGGAGCGGGTGACCGGGATCGAACCGGCATGGCCAGCTTGGAAGGCTGGGGCTCTGCCATTGAGCTACACCCGCGAGGTGATCGATGCGAGCTTACCCCGTAGAATGAGCAGGCAACGCCTCGGGGCGTAGCGTAGTGGCTAGCGCGCCTGCTTTGGGTGCAGGAGATCGGGAGTTCGAGTCTCCCCGCCCCGACCGATAGCCTCGGCGTGTCACCCCCCTGTCCAACGTCGTACCAGGAGACCGTCGCGCCGTGAAGGCCACCAAGGAGACCCTCAGCCCGACCCGGGTCAAGCTCACTGTCGAGGTGCCCTTCGACGAGCTCAAGCCCTCGCTCGAGGCCACATATCGCAAGCTTGCCCGCCAGGTCCGGGTCTCGGGCTTCCGGCCGGGCAAGGTCCCGCCGCGCATCCTGGACCAGCGGCTGGGCCGGGATGTCATCCTGGACGAAGCCGTCCAGGAGGCGCTGCCGCAGCTCTACTCCGAGGCCGTGCAGGCCGAGGAAGTCGACGTGCTGTCCCGGCCCGAGGTGGACATCACCGAGTTCGCCGACGGCGGCCAGCTCGTCTTCACCGCCGAGGTGGACGTCCGGCCCGAGGTGACCCTGCCGGAGTTCTCGGAGCTTGAGGTCATCGTTGACGCCGTCGAGGTCACCGACGAGCAGGTCGAGGAGCAGGTCGGCGCGCTGCGTGATCGTTTCGCGGTGCTCACGCCGGTGGAGCGGGTCGTGCAGGCGGGTGACTACGTCTCGCTCGACCTGTCCGCCGAGGCAGACGGCACGCCGATCGAGGATGCCGAGGCGACCGGGCTGTCCTACGAGGTCGGCAGTGGCAACCTGGTCGAGGGTCTCGACGACGCGATCATCGGCGCCACGGACGGCGAGACTCGTACCTTCACCACGGAGCTGCTCTCCGGCGAGCAGGCCGGTCAGCCCGCCCAGGTGACGGCGACGGTCCGCGGGGTCAAGGAGAAGGAGCTCCCGGCCCTGGACGACGACTTCGCGACCACCGTCAGCGAGTTCGACACCCTCGACGAGCTGCGCGCGGACATCCGGGCGCGCCTGGAGCAGTCGCGCCGCACCGAACAGGTCGGCCAAGCCCGGGAGAAGTTGCTGGAAAGCCTCCTGGAGCGGGTGGAGGTGCCGGTGCCCGGCTCGCTGCTCGTCGGCGAGATCGAGGCCCGTGAGCACCGCCTCTCCCGCGAGCTGGAGTACATCGGCACGGACCGCACGTCCTACCTGGAGACCCTCGGCCAGACCGAGGAGGAGTTCGACGCGGAGGTCCGCGAGTCCGCCGGCAAGGCCATCCGCTCCCAGTTCATCCTGGACGCGGTGATCGATGCCGAGTCGATTGGGATCGACCAGGGCGAGCTGATGGAGCAGATCATCCTGCGTGCCCAGCGCTCCGGGGTGCAGCCGGACGTCTACGCGCAGCAGCTTGCGCAGGGCGAGGGTCTGACGGCCCTGATGGCCGATGTCCTGCGGACCAAGGCGCTCTTCCTGTTGCTGGAGAACGCCAAAGTCGTCGACAGTGCGGGGACCTCCGTCGAGCTCGCTCTGCCGGCCCGTCCGCAGCCGGGCGCCGACGCGGACGCGGATCATGACCACGACGTCACCGTCGCGGCGGAGGCAGTCGCCCCCGGGGACGCCACGGTTGAGCCGGTTGAGCCAGTTGAGGCAAAGACCGACGGCAACGGCTGATCGGCGCCTCGCCGCTGGCGCGGTCGAGTTCCTCCCGAAGCAACCATCGGGTCATAACAGGCGCATCGTGGGGGTTGGTCACCGTTCCCACCCGGAACCGTGGCCAGCCCCCGCTTTTCGTCTCACCATCGCCGCCTTCCGTGACCGGACGGCGCCGCGCCGAACCAGCCCGCGCCCGGCTGGCCATGAGCGCCCAGCGGCCCCGGGCCGGCCGGACTGGCCCGTCCTCACGCCCAGCGCGAACAT
>NZ_CDWTMO010000080.1:0-18468 GCF_977946435.1 Frankia sp. CgKIO3
ATCGCCGCCCGCCCAGCCCGCGGGCGGCGATCCATTCCAGCCAGTGCCCGGCGTCGACGGTGCCGAGGTACATCCCGCGCAGCGGAGCGGCGAACACCGTGCCCGGTTCCGCCGGCGGGACGGGCAGCTCGGGAAGGTCCTCCTCCTGACGCTCGGCCCGGTTGCGCCACGCCCGTCGCATCGAACCGACTACCGCGACGAACACCAGCAACAGACCGAGCAGGAGAAGCAGGTGCAGCCCCAGGCGGTCCGGCGCCCGGTCCAAGGCGACGGCGGGCCCGGCGGCCTGCAGGGATGCGGCGCGCGAAACAATCATACGATCTTCCCGTCGAGCACGGTGGGCCGTCCCCGCAGGAACGTGGCGCGGATCGTTCCCGGCAGCGACCGGCCCGCATAGGGCGTGTTGCGGCTGCGGCTGGCGAGCGCGTCCGGCTCGACCATCCGCCACGGCGCCGGGCCGAGCAAGGTGACGGTCGCGGGTGCGCCCACTGCTATGGAACTCCACACCTCGGTCGCGGTTCGCGGCAGGCCACCGATCCTCGCCGGGGCCAGTGCCATCCGCTCGGCGACCCCGGCCCAGTCCAACCGGCCCGGGATGACCATCGTCTCGATGACCACCGACAGCGCCGTCTCGAGACCGAGCATGCCGGGACGCGCGGCGGCCCACTCCGTCTCCTTGTCCTCCAGCGCGTGCGGGGCGTGGTCGGTGGCGACGCAGTCGATCGTGCCGTCGGCGAGCCCGGCGCGCAGCGCGGCGACGTCGGCGGCGGTGCGCAGCGGCGGGTTGACCTTGTAGACCGGGTCGAACGAGCAGACCAGGTCGTCGGTGAGCAGCAGGTGGTGCGGGGTCACCTCGGCGGTGACGTTCCAGCCCTTCGCCTTGGCCCACCGGATGATCTCCACCGATCCGGCGGTGGAGACGTGACAGACGTGCAGCCGGGAGCCGACGTGCCCGGCCAGCAGCGCGTCCCGGGCGATGATCGCCTCCTCGGCGACCGCGGGCCACCCCGGCAGCCCCAGCCGGGCGGCCACCGTGCCCTCGTTCATCTGGGCGTTCTCGGTCAGTCGCGGTTCCTGCGCATGCTGGGCGATCACCCCGTCGAACGCCTTGACGTACTCCAGCGCCCGGCGCATGAGCAGCGCGTCCGACACGCAGTGCCCGTCGTCGGAGAAGACCCGCACGCCCGCCGCGGAGGAGGCCATGGCGCCGAGTTCGGCGAGTCGCTCGCCGGCAAGCCCGACGGTGACCGCGCCGACCGGCCGGACGTCGCAGTGACCCGCATCCAGGCCGAGTCGCCACACCTGCTCGACGACCCCCGCGGTGTCGGCGACCGGATTGGTGTTCGCCATCGCGAACACGGTGGTGTAGCCACCGAGGGCCGCGGCGCGGGTGCCGGAGGCGACCGTCTCGGCGTCCTCCCGGCCGGGTTCCCGCAGGTGAGTGTGCAGGTCGACCAGGCCGGGGAGCAGGATCAGCCCGTCCGTGCCCAACACGGTGGTGCCGGCGGGCAGTCCCCCGGCCCCGGCGTGCGTGGAGCCGGCCGGTCGCCAGGCGGCCACCACCCCGCCCGCGAGGACGACGTCGACAGGGTCCCCGCCGAGCGGGCGGACCCGCCGCAGGACCCAGGAGGTCCCCACCGGCGTCCCCACCGGCGTTTCCGCCGCGGGCGTCGTCATGAGATCCCCCCGGAACCACCCAGCAACAGGTACAGCACGGCCATCCGCACGCTCACCCCGTTCGCAACCTGTTCCACGACTGTCGACCGGGCGGAGTCGGCGACCCGGGAGGCGATCTCCATCCCGCGTACCATCGGGCCGGGATGCATCACCAGGGCGTGGCCGGGCAACATCTCCGCCCGGTCGGCATCCAGCCCGTAGCGCCGGCTGTACTCCCGTTCGGTCGGGAAGAAGGCCGCGGACATCCGCTCCCGCTGGACCCGCAGCATCATCACCACGTCGCTCTTGGGCAGCACGGCGTCGAGGTCGTACGACACCTCGACCGGCCACGAGGAGATCCCGAGGGGCAACAACGTCGGCGGGGCCACGACGGTCACCGTCGCGCCCAGCGTGGCGAGCAGCCACACGTTCGATCGCGCTACCCGGGAATGCAGCACGTCGCCGACGATGGTGACGGCGAGGCCGTCGATCCGGCCGAGCCGGCGGCGCATGGTGAAGGCGTCGAGCAGGGCCTGGGTCGGGTGCTCGTGGGTGCCGTCTCCCGCGTTCACCACGCTGCCGCGCACCCAGGAGGCCAGTCGGTGCGGCGCGCCGCTCGCGGCATGCCGGCAGACCACGGCGTCGGCGCCCATCGCCTCGAGGGTCTGCGCCGTGTCCTTCAGGCTTTCGCCCTTCGACACGCTTGACCCGCGCGCCGAAAAATTGATCACATCGGCCGACAGTCTCTTGGCGGCTACCTCGAAGGACGTGCGGGTGCGGGTGGAGTCTTCGAAGAACAGGTTGACGACGGTGCGGCCCCGCAGGGTCGGCAGTTTGCGCACCGACGCCTCGGCGACCCGCGCCATCCGTTCAGCGGTGTCCAGCACCAGCAGCGCGTCGTCCCGGTCGAGATCCTCGGTCGAGAGGAGATGGCGGTTCACACCCGTCCCCCGAACCCGGCTCGTGCTCCCCGCACGGCACTCCCCCCGATCATGGCTGGTTCCCGGGAGGCGCGCCGTCGGCGACGTCCCCCCCGGCGGCCGAGAGGATCAGTACGCCGTCGGCGCCGTCGATCTCCCGCAGCCGGACGGCCACCGACTCCCGACGCGAGGTCGGCATGTTCTTCCCGACGTAGTCGGCGCGGATCGGCAGCTCGCGATGGCCCCGGTCGACCAGGACCGCGAGCTGGACGGCACGCGGCCGGCCGTAGGCGGCCAGGGCGTCCAGCGCCGCCCGCACCGTGCGCCCGGAGTAGAGGACGTCGTCGACGAGGATCACCACGCGACTGTCGACACCACCCTCGGGAATGTCGGTCACCTCGAGGGGACGCACGCCGCGCAGTCGCAGATCGTCGCGGTACATGGTCGGGTCGAGGGAGCCAACCGGGAGACGCACCCCCTCGACGGCCTGCACCCGCTGTGCCAGCCGGTGCGCGAGAGGTACCCCTCGGGTGGGTACTCCGAGCAGGACGACCCCGGCGCCACCGGAGGTCTTCTCGAGAATCTGATGCGCCATCCGGCTGACGATCCGGGTGATGTCGTCTGCGGACAGTACTGCCCGGGCGGTGCCGGGACGGCGCGATGCGGGGTCGCTCGCGGCAGCCGGAGCCACGCGGCATCCCTCCTTCCCCGCCTCACGGGACGGTCCTTAAAGGAGTGGTCCCAGCGACGTTACCAGGGCCCTCAGGACGTGTGAGGGTCTCGTCTCCGGACGCCGACCGCCCCTGGCGCCCAGCGCGACGACGGGTCGCCCACCGGTCCGGACAGCGCGGGACGTTATTGCCGCGCCAACCACGCAGCATCATGTTGTCACTACTTGTCACTGGGTTCGACGCCGTCGCCACAGCGGTGACGGCACCCGGAAGTTCCCACCGCTCAGGCATAGGGCGCAACCAGAGGGCTACAGAAAGTGGTACAAAGAAAGAGGCGACACGACCCCCCGGGTGTCGAGCGTCAACCCGGCGGGCACTACTATCGGTAACCGCCGGCGGCACGAGCCCCGGTTCCAACTGATCGACCACGACAGGAGTGGGCACTCCGATGTCCGACTATGCGAAAGCGCTCGGTGCTCGGCTGCGCGCGATACGCACCCAGCAGGGGCTCTCGCTTCATGGCGTCGAAGAGAAGTCGCACGGTCGGTGGAAAGCCGTCGTCGTGGGTTCCTACGAACGTGGGGACCGCGCCGTCACCGTGCAGCGCCTCTCCGAGCTCGCGGAATTCTACGGCGTTCCGGTGGGGGAGCTTCTTCCCGAGGGTTCCACCGTCGCTCCGCTGGAGCAGTCTCCCCGGATCGTCCTCGACCTCGAGCGTCTCTCCCAGGTTCCCAAGGAGCAGGGCGGTCCGCTCGCCCGGTACGCGGCGACCATTCAGAGCCAGCGCGGCGACTACAACGGCCGAGTGCTCTCGATCCGGTACGAGGACCTGCGCTCGCTCGCGGTGATCTACGACACCTCGCCGAGCAAGCTCACCGAGCAGCTCGTCTCTTGGGGCGTGCTGTCTCCGGAGCAGGGCGCGGACGCCGCGGCGACCGACGTCTAGCCTCGCTCCGGTACCGCGGTACCGGTACCACAGTCCGCCGGCTCGCATCCGCGCCACCCGCGGCACACGTATCCGGGGAAGGACCCGGTACGTCGCCTGTGGGCGACGTACCGGGAACGCCGATCCCGGTTCCCTCCCGGTAACCTGGCAGCAGGGTAACCGGGTAACCTCGGTAGACCGCCGCTACGACGGCTGGCCGGGAATGGAATCCACCGCCGATCCTCGTCCGGTCGGCTCGGCCGTGGTGGCCGGGCTCTTCCTCTCGACCAGACTCGCGAGCAGCCCGTTGACGAACGCCGGCGACCGGTGGGTGGAGAGGTTCTTCGCCAGTTCCACGGCTTCGTCGATGGCGACCCGATCCGGGACGTCGGGACGCCAGAGCAGTTCCAGCACGGCGATCCGCAGAATGTTGCGGTCGACCGGCGGCATCCGCTCCAACGTCCAACCCTCGGCGTACCGGGCGATCCGCTCGTCGATCTCCCCGCGGTGCTCGATGACCCCCTCGACCAGCTCGACGGCGTATTCCGACACCGGTGGATCGGACTGGGCCAGCCGGGCAGCGAGGATCTCCGGCACGGCGCTCGCGCGCACGTCCGCTTCGTAGAGGATGTCCAGTGCCCGTTTACGGGCCTTGGACCTGGCGCTCAGCTCGTCACCCGGCCCAGGTACCGGCCGTCACGCGTGTCGACCTTGACCTTTTCCCCGCTGGTGATGAACAGCGGCACGTTGATGGTGGCGCCCGTCTCCAGGGTGGCCGGCTTCGTCCCGCCGGTCGAGCGATCGCCCTGCACCCCCGGGTCGGTCTGCGAAATGGTCAGCTCGACGCTGGCCGGCAGTTCGACGTAGAGCGGGGCGCCGTCGTGCAGCGCGACGGTGGCCACGGTGTTCTCCAGCATGTAGTCGGCCGTCCCGCCGACGACATCCGGCGGGATCGGGATCTGATCGTAGGACTCGCTGTCCATGAAGACGAAATCGGCACCGTCCCGGTAGAGGTAGGTCATCTCGCGGCGGTCGACGGTCGCGACGTCGACCTTGACCCCGGCGTTGAAGGTGCGGTCGACGACTTTCCCGGTGAGCACGTTCTTCAGGGTCGTGCGGACGAACGCCCCACCCTTACCCGGCTTGACGTGCTGGAAGCCGACGACGTTCCACAACACCCCGTCGATGTCGAGCGTCATGCCGTTCTTCAGGTCGTTGGTGGTCGCCACTGCGCGCGTTCTCCGTTTCCATCGCCGTACGCCGACGGCGGGTGTGGTCGTTACCCGGACCCTCGTGCGAGGACCGCGGTGCTCTCTCCCCAGGCTCCCCAGGCCATCCCAGGCCGCTTCCCCATCCTCAGGCCGCTTCCGGGCCCGCCACCGGGCGAACGCACCGGGCGCGGACACCGGGCGCGGACGTGGCGGCGATCCTACAAACCGCCGCGACGAGTCTACCGATCCTCGGCGACGGTGGTGAACGCCGCGATCAGCAGGCCAGCATCCGGATTGTCCAGGATGACGGTGCGGCCCTGCGCCTCGAGGCCGACGAAACGCATCCGCCGTCCCCGCGTCTTCTTGTCGACCCGCATCGCGTCGAGCAGCGCCGCCCACCGGTCGCCCCGGTAGGTCACCGGCAGGCCGATGCGGGTCAGCAGCTCGCGGTGCCGGTCGGCGGTGGCATCGTCGAGGCCGACGACAAGCCGGGACAGCTCCGCCGCGAACACCATGCCCACCGAGATCGCCGCGCCGTGCCGCCAGCTGAAGTGCTCGACCTTCTCGATGGCATGACCGAGGGTGTGACCATAGTTGAGGATCTCCCGCCGGCCGTCCTCCCGCGGATCGCCGGAGACCACCTCGGCCTTGACCCGGATGGACCGCTCGATCAGCTCGGACAGATGCGCAGTGCCGGTCGGATCGGCGTCGAGCAGATCGATGATCGCCGCGTCGGCGATAAAACCGGTCTTGACGACCTCGGCGAGCCCGGCGCGTACCTCGACGGCAGGCAGGGACTCCAGCGCCGCCAGATCGCACAGCACGCCGAGCGGCTGGTGGAACGCCCCGACCAGGTTCTTGCCCGCGTCGATGTCGATGCCGGTCTTCCCGCCGACCGCCGCGTCGACCATGCCGAGCACGGTGGTCGGCACCTGGACGACGTCCACCCCGCGCAGCCAGCTCGCGGCGACGAACCCGGCCAGGTCCGTCACGGTGCCGCCGCCGAGGCCGATCACCACGTCGTCCCGGGTGAAGCCGATCCGGCCGAGCACGTCCCAGCAGAAGCCGGCGATCCGCAGCTGCTTGGCCTCCTCGCCGTCGGGCACCTCGATGGCGTGCGCCTCCACGCCCGCGTTCTCCCGCAGGTCGGCGACGACGGCGTCCGCGGTGGCCCGCAACGCCCCGGGATGGATCACCGCGGCGCGGGTCCGCCCGGCGACGGCCTCGGCGAGCTCGCCGAGCAGGCCCGCCCCGAGCACGACGTCGTAGGGACGCCCGCCGCCCGGCCGTACCGGGATCCGCACGATGTCGGCGGCCTTCACCTGCATACTCACCGTCTGCCCCCTGCGGCATCCGCCGCCTCGCTGCCCCCTGCGGCGTCCGCCGCCTCGCCCGGTCCGCTGCCCGCCGTGAGCAGCGGGCCCAGTGCCGCCGCCACCTGGTCGGTCACCTCGTCCGGCTCGTGCCCCGCGGTGTCGATGACCACCGTCGCCACCTCGGCGTAGAGCGGCCGGCGTGCCCTGAGCAGGGCGGCGAGCCGCGTGCGGGGCCCCTCGACCAGCAGTGGACGGTCCCGGGCGAGGCCCACCCGCCGCACCGCGTCGGAAACTCCCACCTCAAGATAGACGACCCGGTGCCCGGCCAGCAGGGTCCGGGTCTCGGCGTCGAGCACCGCTCCCCCGCCAAGGGCCAGGACCCCCCGATGATCCGCAAGCGCGGCCGCCACCGCCCGGCGCTCGGCCAGCCGGAAGTACTCCTCACCATGATCGAGAAAGATGTCCGCGACGGTGGTGCCGAACGCCGCCTCGATGTCGGCGTCGGTGTCGCGGAAACCCACCCCCCACCGCCGCGCCAGCTGGGTGCCCACCGCCGTCTTCCCCGCTCCGGGCGCTCCGACCAGCACCACCATCGGCCCCGTCCAGGCCATCGGCCCCGCCCACGCGTCCGTCGCCGGCTCCCCCACGATGATCCTCTGTCTTCGCCGCCTGCCGATTCCCGCCGCCGATCAGCGGATGACCAGGGACTTCAGGTACCCCTCGTAATTGCGCCGGGTCTCCTCCACCGAGTCCCCCCCGAACTTCTCCAGCGCCGCGCCAGCGAGCACGAGGGCGACCATCGCCTCCGTCACCACCCCGGCCGCGGGCACCGCGCACACGTCGGACCGCTGGTTGATCGCGACCGCCGCCTCGCCAGTGGACACGTCCACCGTGGACAACGGCCTGGTCAGCGAGGAGATCGGCTTCATCGCCACCCGCACGCGCAACGGCTCGCCCGTGGTCATGCCGCCCTCGACCCCGCCGGCCCGGGCAGTCGCCCGCCGCACCCGCCGGCCGCCGGCACCGGCCGGCTCGATCTCGTCGTGCGCCACGGAACCCCGCCGCCGCGCGGTGGTGAAACCGTCCCCGAACTCAACGCCCTTGATCGCCTGAATGCCCATCAGCTCGCCCGCGATCCGGGCGTCGAGGCGCCGGTCGCCGTGCACGTAGCTGCCGAGCCCGGGCGGGCAGCCATACGCCAGCACCTCGACGATGCCGCCGAGGGTGTCCGCGTCGGCGTGGGCTGCGTCGATCTCGGCGACCATCCGCACGCTGGTCGCCTGGTCGGCACAGCGGACCGGGTCCGCATCCACCGCCGCCAGCGACGTCGGGGCGGGCACCCCCGGGGGCACCTCGACCGCGCCGATCGCGACGACGTGCGAGATCACCTCGATGCCGTATGCCTGCCGCAGCAGCGCCTTGGCCGCGGTGCCGAGCGCGACCCGCGCGGCGGTCTCCCGGGCGCTGGCGCGCTCCAGCACGGGCCGGGCGTCGTCGAACCCGTACTTCTGCATGCCGGCGAGATCGGCGTGGCCGGGCCGGGGCCGGGTCAGCGGGGCTGCGCGGCTCAGGCCCGCCAGCGCCGCCAGATCGACCGGGTCGGGCGACATGACCCGCTCCCACTTGGGCCACTCGGTGTTGCGGACGACCACGCTGACCGGGCCGCCGAGAGTGACGCCGTGGCGGACTCCGCCGAGCAGCTCGACCTCGTCACGCTCGAAGCTCATCCGCGCGCCGCGACCGTGCCCGAGCCGGCGGCGGGCCAGCTCGGCGGAGATGTCGGAACTGGTTATCCGGATCCCGGCGGGCAGCCCCTCGACCGTCGCCACCAGGGCGGGACCATGAGACTCCCCCGCCGTCAGCCAACGCACCATGGCTCCAGTCTTTCACGCTCACCGCCCAGGTCACGACCGCGATCAGGCAGGACGACCGGAATCAAACGGAACTATCAGGATCAAATAGGACGATTGGGATTAAACAAAATAATATGGATCAAGTAGAATAACCGGGATCAGCCGGCACGGCCGAGGACGGCGAGCAGCGTCCCGGCAAGCAGAAAGGGACCGTAGGCGATGCGGTCATGCCGGTCGACCCGGCCCGCCACCAGCAGCGCGCTTGCCCAGAGCCCCCCGAGGACGACGCCGGCGAACAGCCCGAACACCACACTCGGCCAGCCGAGCCAGCCCAGCGCACCGCCCAGCAGGCCGGACACCTTGACGTCGCCGCGCCCAAGTCCCGCCCTCGGCAGGCAATGCACCCCCAGGAAGATCATCCAGACGGCGGCGGCCGCCACCCCGGCGCGCAGCAGACGGTCGGGCTCGGCGGTGACCAGCGCGGCGAGGCCGAACAGCCCGGCAAGCACCGGATAGGACGGCAGTACCAGATGGTCGGGCAGGCGGTGCACCCGAAGATCGATCACGGCCAGCCAGACCCCGACGACCGCCAGGTACACATAGGCCAGCAACCAGCTCTGATGATCATGCAGGGCGACGGTCACGGCCGTGGCGACCAGCACCGTCACGGCACCGAGCGCCACCGCCCCGGGCACCTCCCGGTGCGGGGCCTCCCCGGGCACTGCCGGCACGCCGGCCACGACCCGGCGACCGAACGGCAGGGCGGCGAGCGCCGGAAGGGCGATCAACATGCTGAGCGCGCCGCCCGGCACCACTCCCGGCACCGCTATCCGCCGGCAGGTCCGCCGCGGCCGCGGGGACCACTCCCCGCGAAACCATGGCCGGCCGGCACGCCGACCTCCACCGCCGGCACCGCCGGGGGCCTGTCCGCCTGCGCCCGCTCGTCCAGCGCGGCCTGGCCCGCGGCCAGCAGAACGCTGGCGGGAACCACCTGCCCGGTGAAGTGCTCGACCTGCCCCACGGCCTGGGCGGCGAGGATCTCCAGGCCACCTGCGACCCGGGCACCGGCCCGGTAGGCCGCGGCGGCCAGCGCCGTGGGCCAGGGATGATAGAGCAGTTCTACGAGCTGACAGGCTGGCGACCACGGTCTGGTGGCGAGCCCGTCGGTCGCGCCGGCGGGCGTGGTGGAGATGACCAGAGCCGGGCCGGCCGGCAGGCCCGCGGCCAGCAGATCCCAGGGCAGCGCGGTGACCTCGACGCCCAGCCGCAACCCGATCTCCGTCACCTCCGCCACGGCGGCGGGCCGGCGGGCGACGACGCCGAGGCGGGTGCAGCCCGCCGCGGCGACCGCCGCGACCGCGGCGCGGGCCGTGCCACCGGCACCGAGTACGAGCGGCTGGCACGGGACCGCGCCACGCATCACCCGGCGCAGCGCCATGCTGATGCCGTCCACGTCGGTGTTGTAGCCACGCAACCGACCGGCGGGCCCAACGACGACCGTGTTGACGGCGCCGATGACCGCCGCCGTCGCGTCCACCTCGTCGAGCAGGTCGAGCGCGACGATCTTAAGCGGCATGGTCAGGGACAGCCCGACCCAGTCCGGATCCGTGCGGACCCGGGTGAGTATCGCGGCGAGCCCGGTCTCGTCGCAGTGCACGGCGGTGTACGTCACCGCGAGACCGAGCCTGGCGTAGGCGGCGGCATGCAGCACCGGGGAGAGCGAATGGCCCACCGGTGCCCCGAGCACGGCGGCGCGGGCGGGGCTCGACGACGACGCGGTAGCCGCGACGGTCGCCGACGGTTCCACGGGCCGACGATGGCACTCAGGGAGCCGGCTGCGGGCCGGGGTCGTGCCGGCGGGAACGATCTCCGGCACTACCGGGCCCTCCTCATGCTCGCGGCTTCCCTCGCACTACTCACGGCCCCCTTCACGCCGGTACTGGGCCTCTGCCTGCTCCCACTCCCGCTCCGTGGTGGCGAAGACCGTCACCTTGCTCTGCGGCATGGAGACGAAATAAAACCACGATCCGTCGGCCGGTTCCAGCGCCGACCGCAGCGCCCAGACGCCGGGGTTGGAGATTGCGCCCGGCGGCAACCCTTTCACGGCCCGTGTGTTGTACGGGTTGTTCTGAGAGAGTTGTTCCCTGGTCAACGGCCCCTCGTACCCGTCCGTGGCGTAGCGAGTGGTCGAGTCCATGTCGAGCCGGCCGAATCTCCCCGACGTGTCCTTGAGCCGATTGTAGATCACCCGGGCCACCTTCGGACCCTCGTCGCGGTTGGCCACCTCCTTCTCGATGATCGAGGCGATGGTGACGATGTCCTTCGGCAGGACCCCGATCGCGGCGGCCCTGCCCTCCAGATCGATCGCCGCGGTCTCCCGCTTGAAGCGGTCGACGAAGGAGCGCAGCAGCTGCTCGGGCGTGGCCCCGGGCACGAGGTCGTAGGTGGACGGGAAAAGATAGCCCTCCAGCAGGTTCGGCGGCGCGTAGGACGGCAGGCCCAGCTGGGTGGGGTTCTTCGCGATCGCCTCCAGGTCTGCCATCGACGTGCCCAGGAGGCGTTCATGCAGTGCCGTGAGAACCTCACGGACGGTCATGCCCTCCTTGATGACGAACTTGAACGGCGCGGACGAGGCCGGGTCGAGCAGGGCCTCGAGCGCCGCGGCGGCGCTCATCCTGGTGTGCAGACGGTAGGTGCCCGGCTGGATGCCCAGCGACTTCGGGTTCGCGGCGGCGGCCTTGACAAACGCGGCGACACTCGCGGTCACGTTCGCGTCGTGCAGCTCCCCGGCGATCTCGCGAGTGCTCGCCCCGGCCGGGATCTGGACCACCGCGATGCCCTCGCCGGAGCCGGAGTAGTCGGCGGGCTCGCCGGTCGAGATGTGCCCGACGACCTTCCCCACCCCGTAGATCCCCAGTCCCAGCAGGGCGGCGACCACGACGAGCACCGCGATGAGCTTCGGCAGCGCGCGACCGCGCCGGCCGCCGTCGGGATCGGGCTCGTCCCAGCCGCCGCCGTCGTCCCAGGCGCGGTGGTCCCAGTCGACCCCGGCACGGTCGTCCGGGTACTGATCGTCGGCGTAACGATCAGCCGAGTAACGATCATCCAGGTAACGATCATCGCGCTGGCGGGCCCGACGGCAACGCGAGTAGGGGTCCTCGTCGAGTATCTCGTCGAGGTCGCCGCCGGTCACCTCTCGCCCGACGGCGGGACGGCACCGCCCGGGGCCCGGAGGTCGTCTCCCGGAGCCCGGACCACGCCGTCCGGACCCATGACCGGGGCGGCACACCCGATCGCGCCAGGCGCGCCGCTCCCCCGGCGGCTGTCCAGGTCGTGCTGCAGGATCTGCACGGCTGCCTCCTGATCCACGAGACTCCGGCGGGCACGCGAACGAACGCCACGCTCGGCCATCCTGCGATGAGCCGCAACCGTGGTGAGCCGCTCGTCCACAAAACGCACGGGGACGGGTGCGATCCGCTCGGCGAGTACCTCGGCGTACTGCCGCACCAGCCGGACCGCCCGGCCTTCCTGCCCGGACATCTGTCTGGGCAGGCCGACCACGACCTCTACAGCCTGCCACTCCCGGACGATGAGGACAAGTCGATCGATGTCCGCATTGCCCCGTCTATCCCTGGCCAGGGTAGTCACCGGAACCGCGAGCACGCCGCCGGGGTCGCTAGCGGCGACCCCGACCCGCACCGAGCCGACGTCGACCCCGATCCGCACCCCGGGCCGAGAAGCCCCGGGCCGGGAGCCCGAGCCGCTCACCGCGAGGCGTGCTCGGCCACCAGCCCCCGCAGCCTGGCAAACACCGCCGGCACCAGCTGTGGGTCCCCCCCGCCGCCCTGGGCCACGTCCGGCTTGCCGCCGCCCTTGCCACCCAGGCTCGCCCAGGACTGCCGCACCAGGTCACCGGCGCGCAGCCCCCGGCCGCGCGCGGCGTCGTCGGTCACCACAACGATCGACGACCCGTCGGCCTTGGCCACGGCGACGACGGCGGGCCGCCCGGCCAGCCGCCCACGCACGTCCAGCGCCAGCAGCCGCACGTCGTCGGGGGCGGTGCCGGCGGGCACCTCGACGGTGACCACGGCGACGCCAGCCACCTCCTCGGCACCCTCGGCCAGCGCCCCGGCCCCGGCGAGCACCGCGGCGGCCCGCAGTCGTTCCAACTCCCGCTCGGCGTCGCGCAGCCGGCCGACGATGTCGGTGACCCGGTCCACCAGCTCGTCCGGACGGGCCTTCAGCGCGGTGGACAGCTGCGACACCAGGAGATGCTCGCGCGCCAGGTAGCGGAAGGCGTCGAGGCCAACCAGCCCCTCGACCCGGCGGGTGCCCGCGGAGATCGACGCCTCCGACAGCAGCTTCACCGCGCCAAGCTGCGCGGAGCTCGCGACGTGCGTGCCACCGCACAGCTCGCGGGCGTAGTCGCCCACATCGACGATCCGCACGGCGTCGCCGTACTTCTCGCCGAACAGCGCCATCGCGCCGAGCCGGCGGGCCTCCTCCTGCGTGGTCACGAAGGCCCGCACCGGCAGGTCACGCAAGGCGACCTCGTTGATCTCGTCCTCGACGTCGGCGAGCACCGACGGCGGCACCGCGCCGAGGGCGTGGAAGTCGAACCGCAGCCGGCCCGGGGAGTTCAGCGAACCGGCCTGGGTCGCGCCCTCGCCCAGCGCGCGACGGAACGCGGTGTGCACGAGATGGGTGGCGGTGTGCGACCGGGACACCGCGCGGCGACGATCGGCATCCACCTCCGCGAACACCTCCGCGCCAAGCCGCAGCTCGCCGCCGAGCACCCGCACCCGGTGTAGGACCAGGTCAGGCACGGGCCGCTGGACGTCGAGCACCTCGACCTCGCCGCCGTCGAAGCGCAGCCGACCGAGGTCGGGCTCCTGGCCGCCACTCTCGGCGTAGAAGGGGGTCGCGTCGAGCACGACCCCGACCTCGGTGCCCTCCCCCGCCGCCGCCAGCCCCGCGCCGTCGGCGATGCCGATGAGGCCCACCACGCCGGAGGCCCGGCTGAGCTCCTCGTACCCGGTGAAGGTCGTCGGGCCGGAACGGGCCAGGATCGGCCGGAACGCGGACAGGTCGACGTTGCCGATCCGCCGCGCGGCCCGGTCCGCCTTCGCAGCCTGCCGCTGGCGGTCCATCAGCCGGTGGAAACCCGCCTCGTCGACGGACAGGCCCGCCTCAGCGGCCATCTCCAGCGTCAGGTCGATGGGGAAGCCGTAGGTGTCGTGCAGCTTGAAGGCCGCCTCGCCGCCCAGCATGGTCGAGCCCAGGGATCGGGCCTGGCGCGCCGCGGTGTCGAAGATCGTGGTGCCGGTGCGCAGCGTCTCGGCGAACGCCTGCTCCTCCGCGACGGCGACCCCGGTGATCGTCTCGGCGTTGTCGACCAGTTCGGGATAGATCGTCCCCATCGCCGAGCCGACGACCGCGAACAGCTCGCTCATCACCGGCTCGTGGGCGCCGAGCAGCCGGGCGTTGCGGATCGCCCGGCGCAGCATGCGGCGCAGCACGTAGCCGCGCCCCTCGTTGGAGGGGACGACGCCGTCGGAGATCAGCATCGCGGCGGTGCGGGTGTGGTCGGCGATCACTCGCAACCGCACGTCGTCGGCGGGGTCCGCGCCGTAGCGCCGCCCGGTCAGCCGGCCGGCAGCGTCGAGCACCGGCCGGGAGATGTCGATCTCGTAGAGGTTGTCGACACCCTGGAGGATAGTCGCCATCCGCTCCAGGCCCATCCCGGTGTCGATGTTGCGGGCCGGCAGCTCACGCTCGATCGGATAGTCGTACCCGGCGCCCTCGCCCCGCTCGTACTGCATGAAGACGAGGTTCCAGACCTCGAGGTAGCGCTCCTCGTCCGCGATCGGACCGCCCTCGCGGCCGTAGGCGGAGCCGCGGTCGAAGTAGATCTCGCTGCACGGCCCGCACGGCCCGGGCACGCCCATCGACCAGAAGTTGTCCTCCTTGCCACGGCGCTGGATACGCTCGGCGGGCAGCAGCTCGCGCCAGATCCCCCCGGCCTCGTCGTCGTCGAGGTAGACCGTCGCCCACAGATCGTCGGCCTTGAAGCCGAACCCTTCGGTGAGCAGCTCGAAGGCAAACGGGATCGCCTCGGCCTTGAAATAGTCGCCGAACGAGAAGTTGCCGCACATCTGGAAGAAGGAGGCGTGCCGCGCGGTGTGCCCGACATTCTCGATGTCGACCGTCCGCACGCATTTCTGCACGCTGGTCGCCCGCGGCCACGGCGCCGGGAGATCCCCGAGAAAATAGGGCTTAAACGGCACCATGCCGGCGTTGACCAGCAGCAACGTCGGATCCTGGGCGACCAGTGAGGCGCTCGGGACGACGGTGTGCCCGCGCCGGGCGAAGTGGTTGAGAAAGCGGCTACGGATCTCGGCCGTGTCCATCGGGTTCACGTCGTCCAGACTCGTGGGAAGAGGTTCGACATCCCGGGGTGGCGCGCTGTGGTCGGGCGCGCCTTCCGGGCTGTGCGATGAGGGCAGGTGCCCCCGGCCCGCGGGCGAGGGAGTCCTCAGGGCCGCCGGGCGCCGGGGACGAGCCGCATCGTGCGTTCAGCGTCGTCGAGGTCAGCGGGGTAGCGCGGCGCGCCGGAGCCGGCGGCCTGCGCTGCGGCGTCCCGGGGCGGGGCAGCCCCGACCGCATCGCCTCGGTCCGCTTTGTCGCCCCGATCTGCTTCGTCCGGATCACCGTCGAGGCCGAGCGCGACACGGATCTCCTCCTCCCGCTCGGCCGCGGCCTCGCGCACGTCCGCGAGGAACTCCTGTACCGACTGTACGAGAGAGCCGGCCAGGCTCGTCGGCGTCAGGGAGGCTGCGGCCTTCGCCACCTGGCGCACCACCACGACGCCGGCCGCCGCCCCGAAAGCGAGATAGAAGATCCTCGACATCTACCGGCCTCCCCTACGCCCGCCCGCCGCGCCGGCGGCCGTGGGCACCGACGGGGTCTTCTCGCCCGCGGGCTGCAGGCCGCCACGCCCGGCCGACCGGCGCGCCGCCTTCTCGGCCTTCATCTGGGCCGTCACCCGGGACTCGACCTCCGAGCGGGTCCGCTTGGCCGCCGCCTGGCGCACGCCGTAGCTGAACGCCGCGACACGCACCATCGGGCCGCCGAGCGTCGCCGCGAACAACGATGTCAGCGAGGAGACGTTGGTCGTGATCGACTGCACGTTCGCCGTAATCGCATCGACCCGGTCGAGTTCTTTGTTGACGTGCGAGAGTGCCAGATTGACCTCGTCGACCGTCGCGCCGGCCTGCCGGACCCGGGCGGTTCCCTCGTCGAGGGCGAGACCGGTCTGGCGTACCCGGGCCGCGGCCTCATCGAAGATCTTGCCGAGCTTGAGCAGGACGTAACAGCCGAAGAGGACGAGCACCGCGAACGCGCCCGACGCGATCAGGCCCGCGACCGCACCACCGGACATATGTGCTCCTGCCTCCATCGTCGTTGGGCCGGTCCCACCCACCCGATTCGATCCGCCGTGCCGCGGGCGCCACCCAGCCGACGCTCCTGGAGTGACCTTACCGAGACGGCTACCGGGGCCACGGGTAGCCCCCACGAGAGAAGTCAGGACGGCGAGGAGAACGGTGGGGAGGGCGGCGAAGAGGGCGGTGGGGACGAGCCCGGGGACGGCGGTGGGTCACCGCGTACGACGCCACGCAGCTCACGGACCCGATCGGCCGCGCGGCGCTCGAAGCCGTTACCGCTCGGCTGGTAGTAGTAGGTCGAGGTCAGCCCGTCCGGCGGGTACTGCTGACGCACGACGTTGCCGGGGGCGTCGTGCGGGTACAGGTAGCCCGCGCCGTGGCCGACCCGCTGCGCGCCGCGGTAGTGGGCGTCGCGCAGCTGCGCGGGCACCGGCCCGGCCCGCCCGGCACGAACATCCGAGGTGGCGGCGTCGATCGCCCGGATCACCGCGTTCGACTTGGGCGCCAGCGCCAGGTGGATGACCGCCTGCGCGAGCGCCAGGCGGGCCTCGGGCAGGCCGACGAACTCCAGCGCCTGGCTGGCCGCGACCGCGACACCGAGCGCGCCCGGATCGGCCATGCCGATGTCCTCACTGGCAAGGACGATCATCCTTCGAGCGACGAACCGGGGATCCTCGCCGGCCTCCAGCATCCGCGCGAGGTAGTGGAGGGCCGCGTCGACGTCGCCGCCCCGCATCGACTTGATGAAGGCACTGATCACATCGTAGTGCCGGTCCCCGGACCGGTCGTAGCGCACTGCGGCCCGGTTGACGGCCCGCTCCAGCAGGTCGAGATCGAGCCGTGGCCGCGGGTCGACAAGCGCCTCGGTGTCTGCACCCGCCCCGGCGTTCCCGCCCGGTCCGGATTCGCGCTCATGGGCTTCGAGCAGCGCCTCGACCCCGGCCTCCAGGCTGGTGAGGGCCCGGCGGGCATCACCTCCGGCAAGGCGGACCACGTGCTCGCGGGCTTCGTCGGACACCGACAGCCGCCCGTCGTACCCACGCGGGTCGCGCAGCGCCCGGGCCAGCACCCCGCGGATGTCGTCGTTGGTCAGCGGCTCCAGCGTCAGCAGCAACGACCGGGACAGCAGGGGGCTGACCACGGAGGAGAAGGGGTTCTCGGTGGTGGCGGCGACCAGAGTGACCCAGCCGCGCTCGACCGAGGGCAGCAGCGCGTCCTGCTGCGTCCGGGTGAACCGGTGCACCTCGTCGATGAACAGCACTGTGCGCGCACCAGACGTTGACAGCGTCTCGCGAGCCTCATCGATGACGGCGCGGACATCCTTCACTCCGGCGGTGACCGCGGACAGCTCCCGGAAGCGTCGCCCGGTCGCCCTCGACACGATGTGCGCCAGCGTGGTCTTGCCGGTGCCGGGCGGTCCCCACAGCACGACCGAGGTCGTTGCGCCCCCCTCGACCAGCCGGCGCAGCGGGCTTCCCGGTCCGAGCAGATGCCGCTGGCCCACGACCTCGTCCAGGGTCCGCGGCCGCAGCCGGGCGGCGAGCGGAGCCGCGCGGTCCACCCCCGGACCGCTGCCACGCTGATCCCGGGGACCGGCGAACCCCGAGGCGGAGCGGGACGCCGTCCCGGCTGCCGACGCATCGGACGCATCGGACGCCCCGGCACCAGCCCCGGCAGCAGCGGAGAGATCGGCGTCGAACAGGCTCACCCGTTCACCGTACGACCGTCGTACGACCGTCGGGAGGCACGATCAGCCCGGAGCACGGCAGACCGCGGCCCCGACGGCGGCCCACCAAAGCAGACATATTTCATACAACGGCATAAGTATCTTAAATTGGCCCTTAGGATTAGGAATGAAATAACTTGTTCACTTCGGGGTCCTCGCGAGCCCGTGACCTGCGAAGACGCATATTGGCTTGCATTAATTACTTCATTACGAATTCTTACGACCCCACGCCCATTTCCCCGACCACGCTCGGACCACCAGAGCTTCATTGCCAATGCGCCGGAACGCGGCCAATGTGCCGGAACGCGCGGCGAACGGGTAGTGCGCCGCGCGTCATCCGGCACAATCCCCCGAAAGACCACACTTCGTTCACGTCGGACAACCGAGCCCCAATGGTGCGCGTATTATCATTCAGCTAGTCCGTTCAGCTGCTCGACTGAGCACACGTGCCACCTTCGTGGTAATGCACGGTGTTCCAGACGGAACCGCGCCCGAAACCGACCCGGGAACCGGGCCGGATGACGAAATCGCCCTGACCAGCCCAAATCGCGACGACGGGCTACCGCACCGCACCGCCAGAACCAACCAGCTCACCCGGAGACCGAAACCCTGCCCCGGAGAGGTGCCACCCGATGACCGTGCTACAGCCGCCCCGCGCCCTCGGAAACCGTGCCGCCGCATCACGCGGGCACCGCTTCGACAAGAACAGCGCGATACCCGAAGCTCCGATCGCATCAGCCGAGCC
>NZ_CDWTMO010000081.1:0-18374 GCF_977946435.1 Frankia sp. CgKIO3
TGCAAATCCCAAGATGCGCATCTGGAGCGCCGTGGCGAGAGTATGGACAGAAACT
Source organism: Frankia sp. CgKIO3 (assembly GCF_977946435.1). Classification (NCBI taxonomy): domain Bacteria; kingdom Bacillati; phylum Actinomycetota; class Actinomycetes; order Frankiales; family Frankiaceae; genus Frankia; species Frankia sp. CgKIO3. The sequence continues at coordinate 56 of NZ_CDWTMO010000081.1, forward strand.
TACCGAATGTCACCGTAAGACGCAGGAGCGGCACCGATAATGATATCAACGGTTTTCACCGGTCGACCTTCGTCCGCCATGGCCGCCGTGGGCGGCTCCGGACGAGCTACGTGAAGAGGGGTGCATGATGGAGTCCTCGACTGACCAGTCGAGCTGGTCGGACGTGTGGTCGCACATTCCGGCCGCGAATCCGCAGCGATCCGGCCCGCTCTGGGCGTTGGCGGTCCTCATCGGGCCGGATCGGGCGGTGGAAGGTGTCGTCGGGTTCTTCGTGACACCGGCCGAGGCGAACCGGCACGCCCGGGCGGGGGGCTACGAGAACTGGCTGGTGATTCCGGCGCTGGACCTGCACGGGGTGGGTGGGCCGGTGGCGGTCCTGTGACCGGCGGACAGCCCGATCGCGACGTCGGTCCGAGCCCCCGCGGAAGCCCTTCCTCGGGAGGGGGCACACTGGTATCCCGACGTACCACTCCCCCACTCCCCCGCATGTGACACCCACGACAGATCGACCACAGGCCCATTCCGACCATGGGCTCTCCCCGGACTCCTCCTCCCCCGGGTGCCCCGCGATCGCCGGGCGCCCCACGATCGAAGGTGTAATCGAAGGTGCAGCTGACGGCCGGCCCCCTCTACGCGCTCTACACCCGTCGCCTGCGTCGGCAGGTCATGGCGGGTCCACTGCCTGCGCACGTCGGGCTGGTCATGGACGGCAACCGCCGCTGGGCCCGCGAGATGGGCATGGCGAATCCGAGCCTCGGCCACAAGTACGGCGCCGAGCACGCCGAGGACGTCCTGTCCTGGTGCGAGCTTGTCGGGATCAAACACGTCACCGTGTTCGTCTGCTCGACGGAGAACCTGCAGCAGCGCGGGGACGCCGAGGTCGCCTTCCTCATGCAGGTGATCGAGCAGGTGGTGGCCGACCGGCTCGGGCGGCCAGACGCCCGCTGGCAGGTCCATCTCGCGGGCATGCTGGACACGCTGCCGGACAGCACGGCCCGTGTCCTCAAGGATGCCGTGGAGACGACCCGCGGAGTCACGACCGGCGCTCACGTCACCCTCGCCGTCGGGTACGGAGGTCGCCAGGAGGTCATCGAGGCCCTGCGCGAACTGCTGTACGAGCGGGCCGAGGCGGGGGACTCGCTGGCCGACGTCGCGTCGACGCTGACCGTGGACGACATCGCCCAGCACCTCTACACCGCCGGCCAGCCCGACCCCGATCTGGTGATCCGCACCAGCGGGGAACAGCGGCTGTCCAACTTCCTGCTCTGGCAGAGCGCCTACTCGGAGCTGTATTTCTGCGAGGCGTACTGGCCGGCGTTCCGTGAAATCGATTTCCTGCGCGCCCTGCGCAGCTTCGCCGCCAGGGAGCGACGCCACGGTGCCTGATCCGCGCCTGGCCCGCCCCTGAACCGCCCTTGAACCACTCCTGAGCCGCCCTTGGACGGCGGGCTGCGTACGCCTGGTTTTTCCGCTTCCCACTGCCCGATCATTTCTTTCTTTATCTGGCTATTTCCCCCTTCTCGCCTTTTTCCTTTCCTTCTTTCCTTCCCCCTTTCCTCCCTTGAGCGGGGCTGGTATCCCCCCGGACAGGAAGATCGTTCAGACGGTCAACGCCGGTCATGGGCCACCTATGAATTCGTAATGAAGTAATTAATGCAAGCCAATATGCGTCTTCGTAGGTCACAGGCTCGCGAGGACCCCGAAGTGAACAAGTTATTTCATTCCGAATCCTAAGTGCTTATTGCGCCATCAGCGAACTACCGTCGAGTCTCCGTCGCGCTGGTGCAAGCCTGTCGCCTGTCGGGACCTGATGTCAGACATAAACGGAGCATCAATGGCATCCGCCACCAGCGTCCACAAGGATTGGAAGATCTTCCTCACCAGAGAGGAGACCGAGATGGTCGCTAACGGCGTCGACATAGCCGCGATAGTTTCGGCCGTCATACCCGAGCCGGCCACCGCCACGGTGGCGTCGGTGGCCCCGCGAATCCTCGCTTTTTACGCGAATCGCGCTCTCAAAATCAACAAGAGACTCGGCCTCGAGGTCAACATGCCTAGCCCCAATTTCCCCGTCCGCACCGAAACCATCGGGCCCCCGGTGTGGCCTTTCCGAATCTAGCCATGATCAAAAATGGCGGCCGGAACGTCGTCAACACCGTTGATTATCTTGTCTGCACTCCCCGGAGGCACCGAGATACCTGACCGCCGCTGACGATGAACAGCGCCGACGACGAACAGCCCCGACGACGAACGCTGAAGCCGACGAGCCGGGAGGTCCCTCCGTCCCACCCACGAGTGCCGCCCGCCGACGTCCGATTTCGCTGGCCGGTTGACCGGCCATCGCCGGCGATGGGACCGGCGATGGCCGGGGACCATGGATCGTCCTGGTCCGTCAGCTCGCTGTTACTGCTGCACCTGTTGCCGGAACCAGCGGACGACCGCGGCCGTACCGGCCTTGTTGGAGTCGAGATGACCGACGTTGGGTCCCAGGTTGATGATCGGGGCGTCGGCGCCACTTGCCAGGAACGCGGCCCGGCAGTGCTCGCTGTTGGCCCGCGGAACCTGATGGTCGGCGCCGCCGACGTAGAGCCGGACCGGCACCCTCGGGTTCCAGTTCGAACAGGTCTTGTCCGCCGCCCACAGCGCCACGGCCAGCCGGCCCTGGGGGTTGCGGAGCAGGTCGAAGCCGTGTGGGGTGAGCAGCTTGTCGGTGGTCGCCGGCAGGCCGGCGAGGATCTGCTCCCCGGTGTGCTTGCCGTCGAAGAGCGTCGCGACCTTCGGGTCCTGGAACACCTCCGCCGGCGAGCGGTACAGGTGGTGCAGGCGGTTCCAGGAGACGAGGAAGAAGGCGGTGTAGCCGACGCCGAAGGGCCATGCGACCTGCCCGTTCAGCCACGCCGGCAGCTCCACGGAGCGCAGGTCATAGGCTCCGCTGACGGGCGCGAGGGCACCGAGTCGGAACGACGGGTCGGCGCCGGCCCGCAGCGCCTTCCCCAGTCCCGTCGCCGCCGAAGCGCCCTGGGAGAACCCGGTGACCAGCACATCCCGTTTGAACTTCCGGCCTTCACGCTCGGCGACAGTGCGCGCCGCGCGGAGCAGGTCCAGCGACGCGCTGGTCTCCGAGGGGACGTCCAACCACGGATGGTCACCCGGCCCGACGCCGTAGCCCAGGTAGTCGGGGGCGACCGCCGCGAACCCGGCGGCGGCGTAGGTGAGGGCCGGGGCCTGCCCCCAGGAGTTGGCCTCCAGATCGGTCGCGGTCGACGGAGCGTCTGTGCGGTTGATCTCGGTGCCGTGGGCGTAGGAGACAACCCGTAGCCAGCGGTCCTCGGTGCGCGGCAGCGCCACCAGGCCGCTGGCGGTCGTCCGACGTCCACGGGGGTCGATCGTGTAGTACACGACCCGGTAAGTCCGCACCCCCGACCGGATCACCTCCGGATCGGCGTCGAACCCGGTACCGGCCAGGACCGCCCGCACATACTCCGCCGACAGGACCCGTAGCCGTTTGACGGAGACCACATCCCCGCGGTAAGAGGATGTGTGGCGCCAAGCCGTGGTCGGCCCGGTGGCCGCGGCGGGGTCGATGAGGGCAGTGGTCGTCGCGGTGGCCGTCACCGCGGTCGTCGCGGCGAGGACGAGCCCCATGACGGTCCGGCGCCGCCGGGAACGCCGTCCCCTCCTCACGATGTCCTGCCGCCCGTGACGTACCAGCCGCACGTGACGTCTCTGCGGCGCGTGGCCTCCTTCCGGGACATGACCCGTTTCCTGCTCGTGACCCATTTCCCGCATGTGACGCCCCAGTGGCACATGACTTCTTTCCTGCACGTAGCCTCTTTCCTGCATGTGACTTCCTTCCCGCGTGTGCATTGCGATGCCGGTGACGCTAGAAGTGGGCCTGTCGCCACGCCGGTGATCCTAAAAGTGGGCCTGTCCAGGATGAATGCGGTCAGCAGGTCGACCCGGGCGGGGAAAACCACCGCACACGGGCTTCGAATGGCCTACCGGATTCCGCCGGTGATGATGGCAACCGTGCCGGGGAGATCGAACAGCCGCTCAGGTGTCTTCATCGCGCCCTCTGCCCGCCCGTCGGATGACCGCTACCTGCTGGCTGCCATCACGCCCTGCCCGGAGGATCAATGTAGGTGGCCTGGTCAGATATCCATCGCTTGATGGGCAGCACCGTCGGCACCGGGAGCACGCTCCCGACACCGACAGTCGTAGTGTGATCACACCAAAAAGACGGATGCACCGGCGAAGGTGATTTCCGGCACGGGCCGCCGGCCCTGAACGCGTGCGTCGCCCGCGAAGGACCGGTTATAGGCAGTCGATCCCCGGAAAGGGTCGCCGCGGCGACACCCGCGCCCACCGCCGAGGGATGCCGGGAGAAAGCGCTCCGGTGGCTGTTAGCATGCTCCACATGGGCTTCGGGAAAATCACGGCGTCTATGCCCCTTGGGGGAAATCCACGGTGCCGGCGATGAGATCGGTCACGATTGCCCCCGATCCGACCTCCGCCGGCTCCCCCGGGATGTGGGACACCGCCCCAAAAACCGCGGAGCAGACGCAGCAGAACGAGCTGATCGGGCCGGCCGCCCGGCTGGCGATCTGGGTGTTTGAACGCGCTGCGCAGCCTGTTGGCCGTACTTTTCATCGCGACGGTCATGTGCTTCTACTCCCTTGCCCCGGTGGCCCCGGTGGCCCCGGTGGCCCCGGTGGCCCCGGTGGCCCCGGTGGCCCCGGACCGCGCGGCCGAATACCTCGCGGCAAGCCTGCGGTTCGGCGTCTTCTACGCCTCGATCGCCGTCTTCGCGGCATTCTTCTTCGATCGCCGCCACCTCGAACACGTCTTCTGGCGGATGTCACTGGGCTGCGTGTGGATCGCCCTGGCCGGCTATGCCGTCGCCGACGTCCTACCGGCGCCGGTGTGGGTAGACTCCGGCGCCGGCGGCACGCCCCGGCTGCGCGGGCTGCTGGCCGAGCCCTCGTCCTGGGCCCCGGTCATCTCCGTGCTGATCCTGCTGGCGGTCCGGCGCAGGTCGTGGCGAAACCTGGCACTCGTCGTCCTCGCCGGTCTGCTGACCAAATCACCCACGGTCCTGCTCACCGCCTCTATCAGCCTGGCCTTCTGTTATCTCAACGGGGTTCGAGCGGTGGCTGCCCGGGGCCGCCGGACGATCGTCCTCGCCGCCGGCCGGCTACCTGACCAGCAACAACGGCCTGACGGTCGCGTTCGGCCGGCTCGTCGCCGGACTCGGCGCGCTGGGCGATGACACGGCACCCGCCACCGCCAACGGCCGTTACACGAGCGCGCGGATCGTCATGGCCGAGGCCCGGCAGAACGGTCATCCGAACATCGGCTACGGCCCGAACTCGAACTCCGTCTATCTCGCCAAGAAATACGGTGACGGCCGGAACTACGCGGCCAACTCCCTCTACCTGGCCTGGCTGTTCGATTTCGGTCGGATCGGCGCGTGCGCTCTTCTGGCAGCGGTCTTCCTGATCCTGCTGCGGCTGGCCGGACGGCCGGCATCGGCCGCCCTCTTCATACCCTTCCTGGTCGCTTCCCTCATCAACTCCGCACAGGGTTTCGAACTTTTCAAGTTCACCTTCGTCTCCATCCTGCTCTACCTGTTCGGCTGGGAGCGCCGTATCCTCCCGGCAACCGCCGTCAAGAACCCGGTCTCGCACGATGCAGACCAGCAGACCAGCCGTCGGGACACACCCTGCGCCGGGGTTTCGAGTGGGCGCACGAGGTCGACGTGGGTGCCGTCGGCGATACCGAGCTCGTCGGGGTCGTCCGGGTGAACGAACACGACGCGCCGGCCGCGGCGCACCCCGCGGTACCGGTCGTCCATGCCGTAGATCGTCGTGTTGTACTGGTCGTGGGGACGGACGGCCTGCAGCAGCAGGTGTCCCGGCGGGACCCGCAGCACCTCGCAGGTGTTGACCGTCAGCGCCTGGAACAACGCCGGGTCCCCGTTCACCCGGATCTGCAGGAACTGATCCGCCAGGGTCGTGCCCCGCCCGAGCAGGCTGGAGCGATCCCGATCGTCGCCGACAGCGCCGCCCCCGACGACTCGTGACACATGTTCGAACAGTCCGGCAGGTTGTTCGTCCCCACCATCCGCGCGAACAGCTGCCAGACGAACGCCACCTCATTACTCGTCCGACCCGATGTGTAGAACACCGCCTCATCCGGACTGTCCAGCGCGTTCAGCTCCCCCGCGATGATCCCGAATGCCTCGTCCCAGCCGATCGGCGCGTGCCGGTCCGCACCCGGCGCCTTGAACATCGGCTCGATGATCCGACCCCGGCTCCCCAGCCAGCGCCTGGACCGACCCGCGAGATCCGCCAGCGGATGCGCGGCGAAGAACTCCCGGCCCACCCGGGCCCGCGTCGCCTCCTCCGCCACCGCCTTCGCGCCGTTTTCACAGAACTCCGCCACCGACCGCTCCCCCACCGGCGGCTCCGGCCACGCGCACCCCGGCCGCTGCCTCGAAAGCCTCACTCCGCCTACGCGGCATGACTGACACCCCCATGAGGACCGGCACCAGCACCAGCATTGAACCGGCAGCGGTCCAGGACCTCACTACCCCTTGTCTTTCGTTAGCTACTAATGTTTTGTAGGGGTACCGTTGCAGCCGCAACGGCCACCGCCCCATCCGTCGATCATCGACCTGGAGGTCCCATGACCGCGCCATCCCCGTCCGACATCGCTCCGCTGCCCCTGGCCGCCGGTACCTGGACGCTCGACCCCGCGCACTCGGGCGTGAACTTCCAGGTCCGCCATCTCGGCGTCACCAACGTCCGCGGGCGCTTCGACACGTTCTCCGCGACGCTGTCGGTCGGCGACACCCTGGAGTCGGTGTCCGTCGGCGCCGAGATCGACCTGGCCTCGATCAACACCAACCAGCCCGACCGGGACGCGCACCTGCGTTCCGCCGACTTCTTCGACCTCGCGTCCCACCCGTCCATCACGTTCACCTCGACGTCCGTCACGGGCAGCGACGAGGAGTACGAACTCGCCGGCGATCTTTCGATCAACGGAGTGACCAGACCCGTCACCCTGGCGGTCGAGTTCTACGGGGTCGACACTCACCCCGTAGACGGCCGCGTCCGGTCCGGCTTCGCCGCGACGACGGAGATCCGCCGCGGCGACTATGGCATCACCTTCAACCTACCGCTCGGTGCCGGCAGGCTCGCCCTCTCCGACAAGGTCAAGATCGAGCTCGACCTGCAGTTCATCGCCCCCTGATCAACCCGGCTCCCCAACCGGTCCCGCGCCGTCGCGAGCCCGCGCCCCGAGATCATCCGGGCTCACGACGGACCGTGGGCACCTCCACCGGCCCGACAAGTACCAGCCCGGCGGGTACCGGCCCGGCAAGCTCCGGTCAGCAAGCCCCGGTCAAGGAGTCCTGGGAGACGGCGGCTCCCCGCGCGCGACGAGATACTCCTGCGCCCATACCTCCAGCTCGTGCAGCGCCGTCCGCAGCCCCTCGCCCCGCGGGGTGAGCCGATAACGCGTTGCCACCGGCGGCCCCTCGAGAACCTCACGCTCCACGAGGCCGGCCTGGACGAGTTCGGTGAGACGGCCCGACAGCATCCGCTCGCTCACCCCCGGCACCAGCTTCGCTATCTCGGAGAACCTCGCCGGGCCGGCCATCAGCGTACTGATGATCAGACCGCTCCACCGCTTCCCCAGCAGCGCGAAGACCGGAGTCAGCGCCTGACAGCTCACACCGTCCTCCGGCCTCGCAACCATCGGGTCATAGTAGATGCCCGACGCATCATGGGTGCCCCGACGCATCGCAAGTCACGACGCAGGACAGGCCCTCATGTGGGACCAACTCAGGCTGTCACACCCACCCGGACGACCCGGCGGGGATCGGGAGCGTAGGCCGGCGTGCCGGTGAAGGCCAACCGGCGGGTCCTGGTGGCGACCCGCGGAAGACCGGCCCGGTCCCGCCAATCCGCCAATCATGCAGTGGAGTTAGATAGGCGCGACAGGATGCGATGGGGTGAGGGAACCATCGGGCGTCGGGGCGCGGCAGGGGAGTCATGGCCGGTGTACCGGAGTGCCGTTCGACGACGGACACTCCCGGCAGTGCCGCGCCTCACCGGAGTGGCCGGCGGGGCTGGCCGGGTCGGCTGGGCCGAAGTGGTCGGCGGGGCCGGCGGGGCCGGCTGCGTGGCACGGCCGGCCGGTCCCCGGGTGCGTCCCGGCTGCCTCCCCGGCTTCTCGTCGCGGGGTTCCTCCTGCTCGTCGCCGCCTGGGTCGGCACCAACCCGCCGGGGTTCGGCCCCGACGAGCCCGCCCACTTCGTGAAGGCGGTCGGCGCGGGCACCGGACAATGGACGGGAACACCCGGCCGGCTGGCACATCCGTCGTTCGGCAACGGACCGGGCCGCACCGAACGGATCGACTGGATCAATCGCAACAGCCGCGTCTTCGCCCTGCCCGCCGGGCTCAACCCCGGCGCGGCGGGGTTCCCCTGCGACCTCTTCCGCGACTGGCTGTCCGTCGCGTGCCTCGACCGTCCGCACTCCCGGCCGGCGGCGACGCGGGCCCTCAGTTACGTGGGCACCTATGAGCCCTATCTCTACGCGGTCGAGGGTGCCGTGATGACCCGCACGCACACGGCGGACGGCGCGCTCTACGCCGGGCGGGCGACCTCGGCTGCCATCGTGGTGACACTGTTGGCGATCATCATCTTCGCCTCCTGGGATTCCCGCGCCGGACTGCTCTCGGTCGGCGGCGTGCTGCTGGCGGTCTCGCCGATGGCGTTGTTCCTGGGTTCCGTCCTCGGCACGAACGGGATGGAGATCGCGGGCGCGACCGCGTTGTTCACCCTGGCGCTGCGGCTCGGTCGACCGGGCGCGCCGCCGAGGTGGATCTGGCCCGCCCTCGGCCTCGTCGCCGCGCTGGTGGCGTTGTCCCGGCCGTCCGGCCCCCTGTGGGTGCTGCTCACCCCGGTGATCGCCGTCGGTCTCGCGGCCCCCCGCGCGCGGGCGCGGGCCGTCGATGCGGTACCCGCCGTCGAGCAGCCCTGGCCAGTCGAGCAGCCCCGGCCAGCAGAAGGGACCCGGCGGCACCGGCTGGTCGGGTGGCTCTCGGTTCCGTGGGTCGCCCTCGCCGTGGCCGGGGTCGTCGCGACCGCGGCCTGGGAGAAGCGCGTGCAGCCGCACCCGGGGATAAGCCGTGAGCTCGCGGAACAGGGGCTGCGGCAGCTGTCGTCCGACGTGCCCGCCTGGGCACGGCAGTGGGTCGGGGTGTTCGGCTGGGCGAGCCTGCGGATGCCCTCGTTCGCCTACTGGACATGGGGCGCGTGCCTGCTGGTCCTGCTCGGCGCGGCGTTCGTCGTGGGAACCTGGCGGCAGCGGGTCCGCCTCGGCGCGGTGCTGATCGGCGTGGTGGCGGTGGCGGTGGCGCTCGACGTGCTGGTCCTGCGGCAGACGCGCTTCCCGGTTTACGGGCGGTACCTGACGCCGATCGCGGTGCTGGTGCCCTTGGCGGCCGGGGAGATCCTGACCCGGTGGGCCGCGCGCATCCCCGCGGCCCTGCGCCGGGCGGGGCCCGCCGTCGCCGTCATGGCGGTGATCGCGGTGCATACCGTCGGCCTGTGGACAGACTGGCACCGCAGCGCCGTGGGCATCTATGGACCGGCCTGGTTCCTGGGCTCGTCGCAGTGGAATCCTCCGGGTGGCTGGGTCCCCTGGATGGCCCTGGCGGGAGCCGGTGCCTGCTGCCTGCTCGCCGCCGCCGCGGCGGCGGCCGGGCCGCGGCGTTCGCCCGCATCGCCCGGCGGCGGGGACGCGTCAGATCAGGGCCCGGCCGGCCCGGGTCACGAGGCGGCCCGGCCGGCCGTGATTTCCTTGCCACACAGGTTCTCCGCCACGACGCCGAAGGCCGTACCGGCATTGTTGACCTGGACGAAGGCCAGGCAGGTGCTCTGCCGGCCCAGACTGTTCCTGAGGTCGATCGGCTGGATCAGGCCGCCGGCATCGTAGTTCGTCACCGACCGCAGTCCGTCGACGAAACCCTGCCGGGTGGGGCAGTCCCCGGCCTCCTCCAGACCGCGCAGGAACAGGTCGGTGTTGATGTAGGCCATCATCGTGATCTCCTGCTCCGGGTCCTCCCGCTGGGGGCGTAGCGCCGCATCGCGTCGATGTAGCTCGTGATGGGAGAGCCGCCGGCCTCGAAGGGCCGGTGGAAAACCGGGACCGTGACGCCGGCAACGGCGGCGCCCGCATCACGCAGCAGTCGGCCATCGTAGCCGCTGGCGGCAAGGATCACCGTGGGATTCCCACCGGCGGCGCGGATCGCGTTCAGCACGGCGGGGAGTTCATGGGCGTCGACCACGGTGAGGAGGGTGTCGGCGCGAGCCGCGACGATCCGTTGGGCGATCGCCGCCGGGCTGTCGGCGTTCGCCGTGTAGCTCACCTCGTCGACGACCGGGATGCCGACTGACTGCACGCTCTACACAATCTTGCTTCCGGTGTCCGCGATCCCGGCTGACAGGGCGGTCCTGAGCAGAACGGCCCTGGTTCCCCCACGTGACTGGACGAGCCTGCCGTATGTGTCGATGGCGGATCCGGTGATGTAGAACGACGAGAACATGTTCCGGTACTTCGACCAGACTTCCTCAGCCGCCACGCCGGCCACCGGAATATTCTGCTCGGCGAGGTACGACGCGCTGCCACTCGCCGCCAGGGTGAACTCAAGGAGGCCGAAGACCTTCCTCTCCTCGACCAGTTCCCGCACGCCGATGGCATTCGCCTCGGCGGTTCCCTGGTCGTCGCGCCAATCGTACACGATTTTCCGGCCGTGTACCCCGCCACGCTCGTTGGCCAGCCCGATCCGGGCGTCGAGGCCGGCTCGCGCGACGGAGAAGGGCGCGAGCACCCCCGAGTCGGGGTAAAGCACACCGAGCCTGATCTGATCCTCCGTCACTCCAGGAGTGTCACAGGAGCCCGCGGACGCCTTTCCGGACGAGCAACCGCCGGTGCCGGCGGCTACCACCAGCAGGGCGGCGGCGATACCCAAGGACAGGACTGGGCGGCGCATAGGCGAGGGATCCCCGAGGAGAACAAGACAGGCAGCGCAGGGAAATATCCGTTCACGCTCCGGCCCGCTCGACGAATGGGCGAGAGCGCGTGGGCGGACCTCGCTGTATATGGACTATGGGACAGCTACCGCCGACCGTCGGCTGGTGCCCGCCGGCAGATGTCCCGACATTACCCAACACCACCTTCGTGGCGTAGCGATTCAGCTGACGTGGCCGGGTGTTCGGTGTCCCGTGGGAAATCATTGTCACCACGGCTACAGTTGTTCCCGGCGCACGGGACGGCCGGCCAGACAGACAGGCAGGCAGACCACCGGCGGAACAACAGCAGGACTCGACAAGCCACGGCCCCGGTGCACGTGGGGTTTCGTGCCCACGGGAGATTTCTTCGCGATCCGTCTCGGTCAGCGCCTCGCCGCGCGCTCGGCCTCCTCGTCGGTGGCCGCATGATGTGTATCACGGTGACGTGATTCACGTGCGGTGCGCTGACCGTTTGAGGCCGCTTCCCAGGCCAACTCGTCCCGGTGCAGCGGCTGGGTCGTCTCGCCCGGGAAGACGGAGATCACCTGGGTGCGGTGGAGCTGGCCGGCGTCGCCGTGGGCGGCAGGTGGTTGGCGGCGAGAGTGGTGTTCATGGTCGGACACTCCTAGACATGATCAGATGCGGTGCTCGGTGATAACGTCGCCGGTCGCGGCCAGCGCGTCCTGGGATTGCCGGTGCCGTAACGCGATCAGAACGAAGATCGCGTCGAGGACCACCAGGTGCACGATCCGGCTGGTCATGGTTTCGATCCGATAGGCGGTCTCCCGGCTGCCCGCGACCAGCACCGACTCGGTCAGCTCGGTCAGCGGCGAACTGGCGAAACTGGTCAGCGCCACCGTGGCCGCGCCGGTGGTCGCGGCGGTACGCATCGACGCCAACGTCTCGGTCGTCGACCCGGTGTGGCTGATCGCGAAACAGACGTCCCCCGGGCCCAGCATCCGCGCCGACACGTGCTGGACGTGCACATCCGCCGGGTAGACGGCCGGCAGCCCGATCGTCGTCAGCCGGTAGGCAACGTCGGCGGCCAGGGGGGCCGACGTCCCGACCGCGACGAACAGAATCCGCCGCGCGTTGATCAGCAGGTCTACGACGCGGTCCAGCGCGCCCGCGTCCACCGCGCGGGCCGCGACGCTCAGCGCGCCGGCCATCCCCGAGAACACCTTGCGGACCACCTCGGGTGAGCCGTCGTCCGCGGAGATCTCGTCGAGCAGTTGCCGTTCGACCGGGATCGCCTGCCGCGCCAGGCGCAGCTTCAGGTCCTGGAACCCGCGCAGGCCGAGTGTCTGACAGAACCGGATCACCGACCCGACCGAGCTCCCGGACACCTCGGCCAGCTGGGTCACCGACATGTCCAGGACCTCCAGCGGCGCCGGCAGCACCGCATTGGCGACCCGCCGCTCCGCCGGCGACAGGCCCGGCAACCGGGATCTGATCAACTCCAGCGCGTCGCCGTCACCGACCGACCCGGGACCCCGCTCAATATCGCCGACCGGCCCGCAAAATCGCTCAACCACCCGGCTGACGCTAGGCGCCACCCATGAACCTCAGGGGACGGACATGTCAATGATGGAATAACAATCCATATGTCGGTTCATCACTGGAGCAAAGTTCCGCCGCGACAGGCGGAGGCCATTGCACTACACGGAGTCACGACACGGTCGCGGCCTGGCGGCGGACCGGCCTCGGCACCGGGGTCCGGCCCCGGGCTCCGGGGCCCTTCCCCTCATCGCGTTATCGCGTCATCGCGTGGGATCCCCCTCGTTGGCGTGGGACCCTCGCTCGGGTCTCGTCAGCCGAGGCTGGTGAGGCTGGCGATGGCCTCGTTGAAGCTCTTCGACGGACGCATGACGGCCGCGGCCTTGACGGGGTCGGGCTGGTAGTACCCCCCGATGTCGGCCAGCGAGCCCTGGACCGCGATCAGTTCGTCGACGATCGCCTTCTCCTCGTCGGCGAGCGTCTTGGCGAGACCGGCGAACGCCTCCGCGAGACGGGGGTCGCCGGTCTGCGCGGCCAGCTCCTGCGCCCAGTAGAGCGCCAGGTAGAAGTGGCTGCCGCGGTTGTCGAGGCCCCCCAGCCGGCGGCTGGGCGACTTGTCCTCGTTGAGGAAGGTGGCGGTCGCGCGGTCGAGGGTGTCGGCGAGCACCTGGGCACGCGCGTTGCCCGTCGTCCGCGCGAACTGCTCGAAGCTGGCCGCGAGCGCCAGGAACTCGCCCAGGCTGTCCCAGCGCAGGTAGTTCTCCTTGAGCAGCTGCTGGACGTGCTTGGGCGCGGAGCCGCCGGCGCCGGTCTCGAACAGGCCGCCGCCGTTCATGAGCGGGACGACCGAGAGCATCTTGGCACTCGTGCCGAGCTCCAGGATCGGGAACAGGTCGGTCAGATAGTCACGCAGCACGTTGCCGGTGACCGAGATCGTGTCCTCGCCGCGGCGGATCCGCTCCAGCGAGAACGCGATCGCGTCGACCGGAGCCTTGATCTCGATCCGCAGCCCGGAGATGTCGTGCTCGGGCAGGTACGCCCGGACCTTCTCGATCAGCCTCGCGTCGTGGGCGCGGTTCTCGTCGAGCCAGAACACCGCCGGGTCACCGGTGGCGCGGGCGCGCGTGACGGCGAGCTTCACCCAGTCCCGGATCGGCGCGTCCTTGGCCTGGCAGGCGCGGAAGATGTCGCCGGCGGCGACCGCCTGCTCCAGCACCACGGTGCCGGCCTGGTCGACGATCCGCACCGTGCCCGTGGTAGGGATCTCGAAGGTCTTGTCGTGACTGCCGTACTCCTCGGCCTTCTGCGCCATCAGGCCGACGTTGGCCACCGAGCCCATCGTCGCGGGGTCGTAGGCGCCGTGCGCCCGGCAGTCGTCGATGACGACCTGGTAGATGCCGGCGTAGCTCGAGTCGGGCAGGACCGCCAGGGTGTCCGCCTCCCGGCCGTCCGGGCCCCACATGTAGCCGGAGGTACGGATCATGGCCGGCATGGAGGCGTCGACGATGACGTCGCTGGGCACGTGCAGGTTGGTGATGCCGCGGTCGGAGTCGACCATCGCCAGGGCGGGGCCCTCGGCGAGCTCCGCGGCGAAGGAGGCCTTGATCTCCTCGCCCTCGGGCAGCGATTCCAGGCCCTTGAGGATGCCGCCGAGCCCGTCATTCGGGGACAGACCGGCCGCGGCGAGCGTCGCGCCGTGGGTGACGAACGTCTGCGGGAAGAAGGCCCGTACCACGTGGCCGAAGACGATCGGGTCGGAGACCTTCATCATCGTGGCCTTCAGGTGCACCGAGAACAGCACGCCCTCGGCCTTGGCCCGGGCGATCTGCGCGGTGAGGAACTCGCGCAGCGCGGCCACCCGCAGGACGGCCGCGTCCACGACCTCGCCCACCAGCACCGGCAGGGACGGGAGCAGGACGGTGGTGCTGCCGTCGTCACCCGCGAGCTCGATGCGCAGCGTGCCGGCCTCGGCGATGATCGTGGACTTCTCGGTGGAGCGGAAGTCGTCGGCGCTCATCGTGGCGACGTTCGTCTTCGAGTCGGGTGCCCACGCGCCCATCCGGTGCGGGTGGGTCCGGGCGTAGTTCTTCACCGAGGCCGGGGCGCGGCGGTCGGAGTTGCCCTCGCGCAGCACCGGGTTGACGGCGCTGCCCTTCACCTTGTCGTAACGGGCGCGGATCTCCCGCTCCTCGTCGGTCTTCGGGTCGTCCGGGTAGTCCGGCAGCGCGTAGCCCTGCTGCTGCAGCTCGACGATCGCCGCCTTCAGCTGCGGAATCGAAGCCGAGATGTTCGGCAGCTTGATGATGTTCGCCTCGGGCGTCCTGGCCAGCTCACCGAGCTCGGCGAGCGCGTCCTCGACGCGCTGGGCCTCCTCGAGATCCTCGGGGAAACTGGCGATGATCCGCCCCGCCAGGGAGATGTCGCGGCTGTCGACACTGACCCCGGCCGTCGCGGCATACGCCTGGACCACGGGCAGGAACGAGTACGTCGCCAGGGCCGGAGCCTCGTCAGTGTGTGTATAGATGATGGTCGAGTCAGTCACCGATACTCCGCTTCGCGTCTGTTTCATCTGGGTATCAAGGTATGCCCTGAACGCCCGCTCCACCGGGGTCCTCGCCGGGCCGGGGCTGTCGGCAGCGGCACCCCACCGACCAGCATGATCGTTATATCGGGTCTCCCCGCGCGCGGGGCTCGGTGACGCTCCGGACAACCCGGGCACGCGGTCGCTGGCCGGTCCCGGACGGCCCGGCTCGCCGGCCATGGAGCCAACCTCGGGGCCAACCTCTCCAAACGCAACGCGACCATCTCCTCCGGACTCGCCGCGGTGCGGGCCGATGTAGCTTATTTCCTCGGCGATCGCGGCCGCCACATCCGGATCAGCCGCCGGCAACCGGGTGCGGGTGGGGCGGCGCCGGGCAGGTATCGGGCAGGCGCCGGGCAGGTGTTGGGCAGGTGCTAGGTACTGCCACCCGCGGTGGCGGACACGACGCGGAGCAGGACGGTCAGGCGGTCCCAGGCGACGAGGGTGGCATCGTCACGCTCCTCGGTGGGCGGTGCCGCGGCGAGAAGCTGCACGGTTTTCACCGCCGCGTACAAGTACAGCGGTCGGGGCCGCCAGGCGATCAGCTGCGGGTACGTCTCCTCCAGCGCCCGGTGGACGAGGTACCGGACCGGAGCATCGGGGCGATGGTGCCCGGAATCCAGCTGGTGGAGGATGGCGGCGGCAGCGTCGATTTCGTCCGCGTCCGGGATCCAGGCGTAGGCCCGCAGGGCGGTCTCCGCTTCGGTGAGCGCCTCGCCCGCGGCTGCTATCGAGTCTCCGTCGCCGTGGAGCACGGGCGGCGGGGCCCAGTCATCGTCGTCGTCGGTCATAGGACCACCGTCCCTCACCGCGGGCGTCCTGGGCTGGCGACTGACGTCCTCCCCGCCCTGAAAGGTGGGCATCCCAACTCCTACACACCCACCAAAGGGGTGCGTGGTGGTGAGGTCCGCGGTTCACCGGAACGGCCGGTGCCATGCCTCCCCGTGCGTTCACCGCACGTCCTGCGGCAATATCCTGGGCGGCGTTGATGTCGGCGTTGCACCGAAACCCGCAGGCGATACCTGCGAAGATGACGACACCCGCGACGCCTCACCGGCCGTCGACCAGCGCGCAGAACTCATCTGTCCACGCCGGTGCCCCAACCGGCCCCAGGAAAGTTGATGTGATGGACGACGACACGACCGCGCAACATCGCAAAGCGGTGATATTCCGTGAGCTACACGAGCAGGACAGCCCGTTTGTCATGGCAAATGCCTGGGACGCCGGAAGCGCGCGCCTGCTAACGCAAGCCGGCTTTGTCGCCATCGGAACCACAAGTGCCGGGCTGGCCCTCAGCCACGGTGTGGCCGACGGCGCGAACCTGATCGACCGCACGCTGACTCTTGCCAACGTCCGTGCGATCGCCGCCGCAACCCCGCTACCGGTCTCCGCCGACCTCGAGAGCTGCTTCGCGCAAACGCCCAGGGACGTCGAGGAGACCGTTCTGCTGGCCGCCGAGGCTGGAGACGCCACCGGAATACCGCAGGCGCCGATCCTGGCCTTGGACGACGCCGTCACACGAGTCGGCCACGCGGTCGCCGCCGCGCGAAGCCTGCCCTTCCCCTTCGTCATCACGGCACGCGCCGAAAACTTTCTCTACGGCCACCCCGATCTCGAAGATACGATACGCCGCCTTCAGGCGTACGCGGCGGCCGGCGCCGATGTGCTTTACGCCCCGGGCCTACTGGACCCGGACTCCATCCGCGAGGTCTGCAAGCGGGTCCAAGGCCCGGTGAACGTCCTGGTGGGCCCGCCCCCGTTCCCGTCGGTGACCGAACTGGGCCTGCTCGGTGCCCGCCGCATCAGTTTCGGCTCCCTCCTGCCGCGTATCGCTCTCGCGGCCGTGCTGCACGCGGCCCGGGAAATCTACGAAGAAGATACGTTCTCAGGCGCCGCCGAGGCGATACCCTATGCGCAGGCCAATCAGATGATGTCCTCGGAGGTGCGGTAGCGCGGGCGGAGGCGGCTGCTTCTTCACCGCCGTACGGGTCCGCCGACGAGACCGCCGACGACCGTGCCGGCAGCACCACCGTCAGCGGTCCCCGGCCCATCGACGGTCCGCTTCGTCCCAGTCCTCGTTGCGCCTGTCCAACCCCTGCCGCCAGTTCTCGGCGTCCGAGGCACTGCCGTAGGGACCCAGGCGCCGATGACCGGGCGCATCCGGCGGGTTCTCCGCGCGTCCGTGGTCGAGACACCACCACCAGCCGGACGGGTTCCAGGCCGAACTGTCCACGGACCCGGACCCGGACCCGGATCGGGAACGGGAACGGGCCCGGCGGCGCGCCGCCATCCCTCGTAGCCATGTCCACATAGCCGTCTCCTACCCGGGTCACGCGCGCCCGATCCCCCCGCGACGATGTCGTTCCGGCCGAGCCGGACTCACCCGCTACGTCGACCGGCGGTAGGAAGACGACGATGACGAGACGACAAAAAGGAGACGACAATGAGCCACGAAACCACGCCGTCGTACGCCGCCGAGACCCGGCCGTTCCCACTGGAGCCGACGCCGATTCACGTGCCCGACGACCTCCAGCGGCGCCTGGAGTTGACTCGCTGGCCGCTCGACGCGGGCAACGAGGACTGGTATTACGGCGTGAACCGTGCCTACCTGCAAGAACTTGTCGACTATTGGCGCACCGGCTACGACTGGCGCAAGTCCGAAGCCGCCATCAACGCCTACGAGCACTACCAGGTCGAGGTCGAAGGCGTGCCGGTGTACTTCATGCGCAAGGCCGGAGTCGGCCCCGATCCGACCCCCCTGATCCTCACCCATGGCTGGCCCTGGACGTTCTGGCACTGGTCCAGGGTCATCGATCCGCTGGCCGACCCCGGCGCATACGGCGGCGATCCCACCGAAGCATTCGACGTGATCATCCCCTCGTTTCCCGGCTTCGGGCTCTCCGCACCACTGCCGAACAACCCGGACCTGAACTTCTGGAAGGTCGCCGACCTCTGGCACACCCTCATGACTCAGACCCTCGGCTACGACAGGTACGCCGCCGCCGGCTGCGACGTCGGAGCCCTGGTTACCGGCCAGCTTGGGCACAAGTACGCCGACGAGCTGTATGCCATCCACATTGGCTCCGGCCTGAAGCTCACCCTGTTCAACGGCGACCGGGCCTGGGACCTCAGCGGCGGCCGGCCCATCCCCAATGCCG
>NZ_CDWTMO010000082.1:0-18197 GCF_977946435.1 Frankia sp. CgKIO3
GGGCCGCGCCCGCCGGCACCGCGGCCGCCACCCCGGGCCCCGCCACCGTCCGGACCGCCGCGGCCCCGGGCCGGACGAGGCTGGCGCTGCGGGGCGTGGGACTGCTGGGCCGGGTGAGACTGGGAGTTTCCATACTGAGACAGAGGATCCGCCGATCAGGTCAGGGCCGCCATGGGTCCACCCGGACTGGATGAGGTGTTCCACACCAGTCCGCGTATCGTCCGGAGGCCGGGGGTACGGCCGGGTTTCGCGACCGGACCCACCGGCGGGTCATCCCCGCTAGGGCGCTCGCACCGACCTCGCACACCCGACCGTTCGGCCGGGCGCGGACGGCCTTGCAAGCCGTCGTTCTGTTCAAGGTACATCGCCGTCCCGCCACGCGGAGTGTGAGAGACGCCGATCCTGCGGCTGTACGTCTCGGGCTCACCCGCCGGTTCGTCCCGGGTTACTCCTTCGGGCGAGCGGGTCGCCGGCCGCGGTCCGCAGCCCCCGGTCGCGGCGGTGACGTGCCCGGCCCCACGGAAGTGGGTGGTCCCACCGGAGTGTCCGATCCCACGGCGGGGTCCGGCCCGATCGGGGAGGGCCGCCATCCAGGCCTGCAACCGGCGGGCGAGCAGCAGTCAGAGCAGCAGCGGCGCGAACGGCATCGCTGTGAGGTTAGGGGTAGACGAACGGAAAGCCGGAGTACACCGCCCCCCGTGCCGGGGGCGGGATAGGGATCGAGCCCGTGCTGCCCGGCCGCGCCGGCCGCAGGAAGACGTCGACGTCGTAGTGGCCGATCCGGGTAATCAGCCCGAACCAGACCAGCATGACCAGTCCGGCGACCAGCAGGCTGGGCCGACCGGGTGGCGTCGGCCATGGCAGTCCCCGGACGGGCTATCGGTCATCCGGGCCGGGCCGGCTCCCACGTTCGTCGCCACGGCGATCGTCCTCGTTGCCCCGCACGCTTCCTCAACCCCACCCGTTGCGTCAGAAGGCGAGTTCGGTGACCAGGTGGATGACCAGTCCCACGAGGGCACCGACGACGGTGCCGTTGATCCGGATGAACTGCAGGTCGCGACCGACGTGCAGCTCGATGCGCCGGGAGGTCTCGTCGGGCTGCCAGCGGCCGACAGTATCTCCGATGATCGCGGCGATGTCGTCCTTGTACCGGCACACCACGCGGGTGGCTGCGTTCGCCACGGTGTGGTCGACGGTGCGCGCCAGCTCCGGATCGGTGGCGAGCTGGGCGCCGAAGGCCGCGAGTTCGTCGGTCGCGCGGACCCGGGCCGTGCTGCCCGGATCGGAGGCGAGATCGAGCAGGATGCTTTTCGCCGTGGCCCACATGGCGGAGATCATCCGGTCGACCTCAGGATGGGCCAGGAGCCGGTACTTGATTTGCTCGACCTGCCGTCCCAGCGCCTCGTCGGTGCGCAGCCGGCCGGCGAAGCCGCGCAGGAACGTGTCCAGGGCGCGGCGTGCCCGGTGCTCGGGGTCGGTGCGCAGCGCCTCGGTGGAGCGCAGCGCCTCGCTGTACGCCTTGGCCGCGACCGCCTCGTCCAGCCACTTCGGCGACCAGCTTGGTGCCCGGTCCTGCACGGTGCGGGTGAAGACCTCCGGGTTCTGCTTCAACCACGTCTCGGCCTCGGTGACGATCACGTCGACCAGTCGATGGTGCAGCCGGTCCTCGACCACCCGTTCCAGCGCCATTCCGAGGGCCCCGGCCCAGGGCCGTTCGACGATGCGGGGCAGCACCGCCTTCTCGACGAGTTCGCGGACCAGGTCGTCGTTCATCCCGGAGATCATCGCGGTGAGCCGCTCCGCCGCCTCGGTCGTGACCCGTTCGGCGTGCGACGGCTGGCGCAGCCAGGCACCGACCCGGGCGGACACTCCGATGCCGTCGATCTTCTCCCGGATCACGTCCTCGGCGAGGAAGTGGGTGCCGACGAAGCTCTCCAGGCTCCGACCAAGCGCGTCCTTACGCCGAGGAATGATCGCCGTGTGCGGGATCGGGAGGCCGAGTGGGTGGCGGAACAGCGCGGTCACGGCGAACCAGTCGGCCAGTGCGCCGACCGCGCCCGCCTCGGCGGCCGCGGCCACGTACCCGATCCACCCCGGGCCACCGCGGGCCTGCCAGCGGGCGGCGAGGAGGTAGATCGTCACCACCGCGGCAAGCAGGCTGCCGGCGATGAGCCGCATCCGGCGAAGCCCGCGGCACAGGCCCGCCTCGTCGGTGGTGCCGCGCGCGAAGCCAGCCGACACCGGCCCGGAGACGCCCTCCGGATCGTTCATCGCCGCCCGTTCGGTCGGCCGCCCGTCCCGCCGCCCACTGAGATCCTCCTGCTCGTTCCGCCAGCCGGATTGGCGCGGACCGACCAGGCTGGCGGGCGAGCCTGGCGGTGTCGGACGCGACGATCCTCGGCCACCTTATGCGGGAGCACCGCCCATCTGGACCGGCGTGGGGATCATTCGGTCTGGCGCCGGATCCGTTGCTGGATGACGACCAGATCGACGATGGCGACGATGGCGAGGAAGGCGAGGACCGCGGCGCCGGCTGTCTGCCCCCGGACGGCGAAGAAACCGGCGAAGACCCCGCAGAACACCAGGCCGAACGCGGCGAGGACGCGGCGTAGCCCGAATGCGCTGCGAGCCGGGGGGAACCTCCCCGGATCGGAGGAGCCGGAGGAGAAGGCGCGGCGCCACCAAGGCCGGTGCCCGAGGGCACTACCCCGGTCGCGTTGGTGCGGCAGGGAATGGGTCACAGGCACCGGTATGCCCCGCCCGGACGGGGCGAACCGGTCGCCCTCGTCGCCGTTGCGGGGCTGGTCCTCCCGGGCCGCACGGACGGCATGGAGCGGGCCGGCACCGACGTCGGTCAGCCCTCGGTGGTCGGTCAGCTCACGGGTGGCCGGTCAGCCCTCGGCTGCCGACGTGCCGTGGCGGCCCGGCAGCCTGGCGGTCATCGCGGATCTCGCCTCGTCGCTGACGAGGCGCTCGGTGAAGATCGCGCTTTCGGCGTCGATGCGCGCCAGCACCTCCGGTGTCCCGCCGTCGTGCAGCAGGGCGCGAGCTGCCGCGAGCGCCTGCGGCGGCTGGGCCAGCAGCGCCGCCACCCGGTCGTCGACCCGGGCGCGTAGCGCTTCGGCGTCGGGAAGCACCTCGGTCACCACCCCCAGTCGGGCGGCCTCGGCCGCTCCGAGGGACTCGCCGAAGTAGACGATGCGGGCAGCGATGGCTGGCCCGACCCGGCGGGGTAGCAGGAGGGTCGACCCGAACTCGGGGATCACCCCCAGGTTGACGAACGGCATCCCGAGAGTGCTGCGCTCGGTCGCATAGACCAGGTCGCAGTGCAGCAGCAGCGTGGTCCCGATGCCCATCGCGGGCCCGTCGACCTCGGCGACGAGAAGTTTCGTGCTGCGGGCCAGCGTCCGGATGAAGGTCAGCGTCGGACCCTCCGCCCGGAGGGCGTTGGTGGCCAGAAAGTCGACCAGATCGTTGCCGGCGGTGAAGGATCCACCGCTGCCGGTCAACCGGATAACCCGGATCTCCGGGTCGGTCTCGGCCTTGTCGAACGCCTCCGTGAGGGCGACGTACATCGCCTGGGTGAGGGCGTTGCGTTTCTCCGGGCGGTTGATCCGTACCGTCAGCGTGCCCTGGCCGGGTTCGCTCTCGATCTGGCTGCTCATCCGTGTCTCCTCACCGGTCCGTCGGGTTCCTTGACCCGGCCGTGCTCCTGACCCGGTCGTGCCCAGGGGCACAGTGCCACCGGCTGGCCTCGGGTGAAAGTAGTTGTGTCACCTCCGCCGCTTCCGTGACCTCCGCCGCTTCCGCCAGCCGGGCCTCGCTCGGCGATTAACACAGCAGTTCAGCAGCAGCTCATTGGACGGGGGTTGATGGGGAGGTTCGTCGTGGAGTGGCTGTGGAGTGATTGAAGCTCTGGCGGACCGGGTAGGGCCCGATCGGCAATCGCCAACGCCTGATCGGCAATCGCCGACGGGGGTGAACCGGTGGGGCCGGGTGCCCCAATTCCCGCCCCCGGGTGTCTGCAATGTCTACAACGTCTGCAATGTCCGCAATGGGACCACTCTCCATGGTCTGGCACGAGGCGGGAGCTGCAGCCCGGGCGGGGGTCGGGTGGGCCGCGAGGGTGCGATCTGTGTGGCCTCGGATCGTGCGATGTTCTTTCGGCAACATGCCAACATGTGATGTGCTTGCGTTGTCGAGTGCGGTGTGGCCGGTTGATCGGGGCCTTCGTGGCCGCGGAGGATCTGTGCCAGTTAGCGCTGACTGCTGCCCGTCAGTGCTGGTTTGTGCGCATCGCCGTTGTTTGGTCCGGACTGCGCTCATGTAATTCGGGAGCGGGTTCCGGTTGCGCGTTGCGCGCTCGCGAATGTCCGTCGCTCGGTGCTACCTCGCCATCCTTTTGCGTTGAAGACGGGTGCCCCCAATCGGGCTAGTTCTTCACCCGCTACAGTTGTCCGCGCCCCCGGAACATTCCCCCGATGCCCGGACCGCCTACTCCAATGCGCCGGCCCGGTGTTGTCATCTGTGGTCTTCCGGTGACATGTCCCGATGGAACTCGACTACTCACCCTCCGCACACGAGGCACTCGACTCCCGGGTGCCGGACGAGAGGACCGGATGCTCCAGAATTGGCCCATCCGCTCGAAGCTAGTGGTGATTCTCGTCGTCCCCCTGGCTGCGCTCGCGGTACTGAGCGCGATACACGTGCAGGGGAACGTCGACAACGTGCGGGTCGCCAACCGCATCAAGGCACTCGCCGACTTCTCGATCAAAAGCAACGATCTGGTCCAGGCCCTGCAGGTCGAGCGGTACGCCACGAACTCCTATGTCGGTTCCAACTACATGGCCGTCGCTCAGGGGCAGGCGGCGCTCGCCGCCCGCGGCCCGGTGGACCAGGCCCTGGCCGTCTATCGGGCCGGTGAGGCGGCGCTGCCCGCGGCGGGTCGTGACACCCTGGCGACCACGCTCGCGTCGATCTCGGAACGCCTCGGCAAGCTCCCGGCGCAGCGCAAGGCGATCGACGCGCACCAGGCGCAGGTGGACCAGAACATTGCTTTCTACTTGGGTGCCGTGGACGACCTCCTCGCCCTCAACGCCCAGGTGGCGGCCGGAAGCCGCAACACCTCGTTGGTCAACGGTGCCACCGCACTGGTGAGTATCGCGCAGGCCAAGGAGCAGGTCGCCCACCAACGCGGCGCCGTCGTCCGCGTGATCATCCTCCAGCAGACAGATGTGGCCACGCTGCGGGAGATCCAGACCAGGACCGGGGCGGAGGATGCCTGGCTGGCCCAGTTCCGCACCACGGCCACGGCGGACGAGCAGGAGTTCTACAACGTGACGGTCGGCCGGACGATCTCGGCCGCCGGGACATTGCGTGACGGCACGGTTAACGCCGTACAGAACGGCCAGCCGCTGACCGTTACCCCGCAGATCTGGCTGCAGACCTCCGACGCGAAGATCAATGCGATGCGGCAGGTCGAACGCCGGGTCGCGGCCGATCTCGGGACGGCCAGCGCGAACATCACCAGTTCGGCCACCCGAGACGCGCTTGTCAGCGGTATCGGCGTGGCGCTGGTGCTCGTGGTGTCGGTGGTGATTTCTCTCCTGGTGGCGAGCCCGATGATCCGGGACCTACGCCGACTGCGCCGCGGCGCCCTCGAAGTCGCGAACGAGCGGCTGCCCGGAGTCGTCGACCGTCTGCACCGCGGGTCGCCGGTGGACGTGGCCGAGGAGGAATTCCCGGTCGAGGTCCGGAGCAAGGACGAGATCGGTCAGCTCGCCGAGGCGTTTGGCACCGTGCACGCGGTGGCCGTGCGGACCGCGGTGGAGCAGGCCGCGATGCGCAAGAGCATCGGGGACACGTTCCTCAACCTCGCCCGCCGCAGCCAGGCACTCATTCACCGCCAGCTCAAGGTGATCGACGCCTTGGAGCGCAAGGAGACCGACCCGGACGAGCTGGAGGAGCTCTTCCGTCTCGACCACCTCGCCACCCGTATGCGCCGGCACGCCGAGGACCTCATCGTGCTGTCCGGCTCCAAGCCAGCCCGTGGTTGGCGCCGGCCTGTCCCGGTCAAGGACGTCGTCCGTGGCGCCGTCGCCGAGGTGGAGGACTACACCCGGGTCCAGGTGATGTCGATCGACGGAGGGGCCATCAGCGGTCACGCCGTCGGTGACGTCATCCACATGCTCGCCGAGCTGATCGAGAACGCCACTTGCTTCTCCCCGCCCCACACGCCGGTGCATGTCTCCGGGCACGAGGTATCGAACGGCTTCGTGATCGAGATCGAGGACCGCGGGCTGGGCATGAGTCCGGAGGAGTTCGACGCCGTGAACGAGCGGCTGGCCAACCCGCCCCCCTTCGACCTGTCGACCAGCGAGCGTCTCGGCCTGTTCGTTGTCGGTCGGCTCGCCGAGCGGCATTCCATCTCGGTGAAGCTGCGGTCCTCGCCGTATGGCGGCACGATGGCTATCGTCCTGGTGCCGACCACGCTGCTGCGGCAGGTCGACCCCGACGGGGAGGCCCGGCCGGAGCCCACGCAGATCGCCCCGCCGCTTGCCATGACGCGGGTTCCGGCTCTCGACGGCCCGGCCATCGACGAGGACCGGTTCCGCGGGTCGCTGGTGGACGCGGACGGCGACCTCGCCGGTCCCCCCGCGCTCTCCGAGGACGCGGCCGCGGCTGCGCACGGTCAGGACGAAACGCTCATCGACGATCTGCCGGTTTTCGCCACGGTGCGATCGAGCTGGTTCGTCGCCGACCGCCCGCGGCACCGTTCCAACGGCAGGCGTTCGGACGCTCCGCCGCGTCCCTTGACCCCGCGTTCCGACCCGGACAGCGGGCCGGGCGAGGAGCCCGGCTCCCGCGGCTTCGCTACCCCCCCGCCGCTGCCGTCGCGCCGTTCGCGTGGCGGCCGCAGGGCCGCGGGGGACCAGCCCCACCAGGCTGTCCCGGGCTACCCCCAGACGCCCGGGTCGGACGACCCCGACGGCCCGCCGGCCCGTCCGGGGCAGGACGAATCTTTCCGGGACGAACCCTTCCCGGAGGAACCCTTCCGGGGTGGGCCCCTCCGGGACGGACGGGACGTCCCCGGTCCGGGTGGCCACAACGGTGCGCCCGGCTCCGGCTATGGCGGCGACGGCGGACCCGGCGGCCGTGTCACCTCGCTGTTCGGTGACAGCCCCATGGCCAGGGAGCGGTCGCGCGGTGGTGACCTCGGCTCCGCCGACCCGGGGGAGGCCACCCGAACCGATCCGTTCACCTCACCGCTGGGCCGGCCGGTGGGGTACTCCGGGGGATTCCACCGCGAGGACGCCCCCGCCATGGGCCAGACGGTCGTCCCCCTCGGACGCCCGGCGCCTTCGGCCCGTTCAGACGAGCCCGCCGAGCCGGCCGGGCCTGGCGCGGACGGCCAGCCGCCCGTCAGTTTCACCGAGGTGGGCCTGCCCAAGCGCACCCGGCGGGCCAGTCTCGCGCCGCAGCTTCGCCGGGACATTCCCGAGGAGAGTTCCGGAATGCTCGCCGCGCAACGGAGCCCGGAAGAGATCCGCAGTATGATGTCGTCCTTCCAGAACAACTTTGGTCGTGGTCTGGCGGACGGCCAGGTTTCGAACGACGGTGACGATGTAGGAAAGGTGACCTGATGCGTCCACTGGGGCCGTCCGAGAACATGAGCTGGTTGCTCAACAACCTCGTCAAGAAGGTGCCCGAAGTCACCTATGTGATTGCGCTTTCCTCCGACGGGTTGTTGCTCGCCACCTCGTACGGGATGGACCGGGCGACCGCCGACCAACTGGCCGCGGTAGCCTCCGGATTCAACAGCCTGGCGCGCGGCGCGGGTCGTTTCTTCGGGGGTGGAAACGTTCGGCAGACCATTGTCGAGATGGACGAGGGATTCCTGTTCGTCACCGCGGTGGGGGACGGATCGTGCCTGGCCATTCTCAGCAGCCCCGGCGCGGACATCGGTCTCATCGCCTACGAGATGGCGCTGCTGGTGACCCGGGTCGGCGAGTTCCTCACCCCGGAACTCCGGGCTCAGATGCAGTCCGCGCTGCCACTCTGACCTCGGCCCGGCGATCGGGTGGGGGTCCGATCGGTTGGTGGGTCAGCCGGTTGCCCTCTGCGCCATCACCGACCGGATGACAGCAGAATTCTCAAGGCAGGAGGACCGGATATGTCGCGCGATGACGAATGGTTCGACGAAGAGGCTGGTCCGGTCGTCCGCCCCTACGCTGTCACCGGGGGCCGGACACGGCCGACGAACCAGACGTTGGAGCTGGTCGCGTTGGTGACCACCACGCCCAACGGCCGGCTGATGATGCGGACGCTGGAGCATGAGCAGCGCGCCATCGCGCTGTTCTGCCAATGCGTGCAGTCGATCGTGGAGATCTCTGCTCGGCTGAATCTGCCGGTCGGGGTCGCGCGGGTCCTCGTCGGCGACATGCTCGACGCCGGCCTGGTAACCGTGACCCGACCGGCCCGACCCTCCGACCGCCCTTCCATTGCCCTCATCGAAAAGGTGCTCGATGGACTACAGGCCCTCTAGGACGGGGTCGCCGGAAACGGCGCCGCCACATCCGGTAAAAATCATCATCGCCGGCGGATTCGGAGTCGGGAAGACGACGTTCGTCGGTTCGGTGAGCGAAATTCAGCCCCTCACCACGGAGGCTGCGATGACGGCCGCAAGCATAGGGATCGACGACACCAGCGCGGTCGGCTCGAAGACGACGACCACGGTCGCGATGGACTTCGGTCGGATCACGCTTCTCAATAGTATTATTCTCTACCTTTTCGGCACCCCGGGCCAGGACCGGTTCTGGTTCATGTGGGATGAGCTCGTCCTCGGCGCGATCGGCGCGGTGGTCCTGGTGGACACGCGGCGGCTGGCCGACTCCTTTCCGGCCATCGACTACTTCGAGGAGCGCGACATCCCGTTCCTCATCGCGCTGAACCGGTTCGACGGTGCGCGGGAGTACCGGGCGGAGGACGTCCGGGCGGCGTTGGACCTCGATCCGCGCCGTCCGGTGGTGTTCTGCGACGCCCGGCAGCGGGAGTCGGTCCGGCAGTCCCTGGTGTCGCTGGTCCGCCACGCCCTCGACGTGGTGTCCGCGGAGACGTCCCGGTCGGGCCTGCCCCAGCGGTCGGGGTGAGCGGCCGCGTCGGTCCGGTGGGCACGACTGGTCCGGTGGGCACGACTGGTCCGGTCGGCGTCCGTCGGCCACGTCCCGATCCTGCTCCGAGGAAGGGGAAGGTGCTCGATCTCTTCGGTATCGATGAGGTCACCCTGGCCGCCTATCGGCTGTGGCTGTGCCACGAGGTCCTGAGCGTGCCCGAGGTGGCGGAGATGCTCGGCGAGCCGCTGGTCGCCGCGGGGCGGGCGCGTGATCGTCTGGTCGAGCTGGGTCTGCTGCTGCCCTCGCGCGAACGGGCCGGTCACTACGTCGCGGTGCATCCCGAAGCCGGGCTCGACCACCTGCTCCAGGCGCAGCACGAGCAGCTGATCCGTCGCCATGAGCGGCTGCTCCTGGCCCGGGCGCAGATCAGCTCCTTCGTCTCGGACTACCTGGAGAGCCGTCCCGGCGGGGACACCGTCGAGGTAAGGCGGATAGACGGCGCCGACCAGGCCCGTGCGGAGCTGCTCGCGATCGTCGGGCGAGCCGAGCGGGAGGTGCTCGCGCTGCACACCCGGCGCGAGTGGTCCTCGGCCCTGACTCGCGAGGTGATGCCGGTCGAACTGCGCGCGTTGCGGCGTGGCGTGGTGATGCGCAGCGTCCTGCCCCGGTCGATGCGCCTGGACGAGCTCGGCGCCGGCTATGTGCGGACCGTGGCGGCGCATGGCCTGGACGCCCGGATGATCGACGATCCCCGGCTGGACGCCACCGCGGTCGACGGGCGGATCGGCCTGGTCCGACTGGGCCGGGGGTTCGCGACCGGCCAGACCCTGCTCGTGCGCACCCCGGAGCTGACCGCCCTGCTGCTCACCCTGTTCGAACAGGTCTGGGAGGCCGCCGAACCGCTGAGCAGCGAGGCGATAGCCGCTCCCGGGGACGGTGACGACGCGCCGAGCGACACCGAACGGCTGCTGCTGCGTCTGCTCAGCCTCGGAATGAAGGACGAGGCGGCCGCGCGCCACCTGGGCGTCTCCGTCCGCACCGTGCGTCGCATGATCGCCGATCTGATGGCACGGTTGAACGCCCGTAGCCGGTTCCAGGCGGGTACCCTCGCCGCGCAACGCGGCTGGCTCTGAACGGGCCGGTTCTGAACATCTGGCTCCGAACAGCCGGCTTTCGCGCCGCGGCGGCCCTCCGGCGATAGTCCCGGTCAGGTGAGAGCGGCCGACGTCGGCCAGACGAGGCCCCGGCTCCCCGACCAGAAAACACCATACTCGACCAGGCCGAGGCCGAGCGTGGACGACGTGGTTCCCACGAGATCGAGATCCCGGCTCTCCTCCGGTGGCCTATCGACCACCCCCGGGCACCGGGAAGCCCGCTCACGGTGGTTGTAGCCACGTTGTTCTTCTTGTGTGTGTCAGTTGGCATTTGATTGCCAGGGCAACTTGCTGCCAGGGGAAATCCAGGACAGCCGCGCCGCGTGGCCCCATGCTCTCGATGAGTCAAAGAAGCTGCCTGCTTCAGAAAGGCTGGCTGCTTCAGAAGGGTCGCTGGGCTGCCTCAGAAGGGTTGCCGGATGGGAAGCGGTGGTCGCGCACCGGTCACTCCTGCCTGGCTTCATGTTCGTCGGCGGATTCCCCCTGTCACCTGTAACGCGGCGCAAGGTGCCGAGGTCGGTCCGTCAGGGCCGGTCCGCCCAGCTGCCCATGCACACGGTACCCGTGCTTGCCATGCACGCGGTACCCGTGCTTGCCTGGGGTCAAACACACGTTTCCCAAGAACATGTCGAGGAGATTCTCGTGCCCTCAGCCACCGGTCCCTCGGTTACCGGTCCGCAGAACCCCGCCACGCCGTCCGGAGGCCAGTCACACCGGACTCTCATCGTGGCCAGGATGAACCCTGCCGACGCTCCCGCCATCGCGGCGACCTTCGCCGAGTCCGATGCCGGAGAACTACCCGGAATCGTGGGTGTGACCAGGCGTGACCTGTTTCACTTCCATGGCCTTTACCTTCATCTGATCGAGGCTCCGACTAACGTCAGGAACACCGTCGAGAACGTCCATGAGCATCCGCTGTTCGTCGACGTGAGCAACAAGCTCGGGAAATACGTCTCCGCCTACGACCCGGAGACCTGGCGCATCCCCGGGGACGCGATGGCGCAGAGTTTCTATTGGTGGACGGCCGGCTGAGCCCCCCGGTACACCACCGGGCTCCTGATACACGGCCGGGTTCCTGTACACCGCCAGAGTACCGGGCCCGCCGGCTGCGGCCGCGGCCGGTCATCAGCGACTGCATCCTCGATTCCGCCCACAGGTACGCCCAGTTTTTCATGTGAACCCCGAAACCCGAAAATGAAAAAGGGAGTACGACATGCCCCGGCAATGGTCGGCCGATGCCCTGCTTGACTTCCTGGTCGAACAGGCCGGTCTGCCCTCGGACGAGCGGCCGACGGACCTGGACGTGACCTTCATCGACATCGGCCTCGACTCGCTCGCCTACCTCCAGCTTTCGGCAGAGGTGGCCGGGACCTTCGGGGTGGACCTCCCGGCCGAGCTGCCGGAGAGCTGGACCCTCGCCGAGATCCTGGCCACGGTGAACGCGGCTCTCGACCAGCACGAGACGGTCTGAATCCGCCGTTAGTTTCCACGTCCCCTACCTTCCAGGTCGACCGGAGCCGACGTGAGCGGGCACACTGACAACTCGATTTTCATCGATGCCGACATTGAAACCGTCTGGACCATCACCAACGATCTGAAATCCTGGCCGGACCTCTTTACCGAATACGCCTCGGTAGACATTCTTGAGCACCACGAGAACACCTTCAAGTTTCGCCTGACCATGCATCCCGACGAGAACGGGACGGCGTGGAGTTGGGTGTCCAAGCGGACACTCGACCCGGCCACCCGGCAGGTGCGCGCGTACCGCGTCGAGACCGGCCCGTTCGAGTACATGCACATCCACTGGAGCTACACGCCGGAGGGCACCGGCACCCGCATGCGCTGGGTGCAGGACTTCCACATGCGCCCGTCGGCGCCGGTGAACGACGAGCAGATGACCAACCGCATCAACACCAACACCGCCCGCGAGATGTCGGTGATCCGGGAGAAGGTCGAGCGGGCCGCCGCCGAGCTGCCCCCGGTCTCCCTCGCGCTGCCGGAACAAGTCTGAGGAGAACGAGACCGGTGACTTCCGTGACAGCGATTCCGAAGGTTCTCTGCATTCACGACATGACCCCCAACCGTCGGCGCGGCGGTGACGTCCGCACGCTGCTCTCCCCGGTGACCGTGGGTTCGACCTCGGGTTTTTTCGGCACCCTGACCCTCCAGCCGGGTGAGGTGGTGACCGAACACCTGCACCCCTACTCGGAAGAGTTCTTCTACTGCGTGCGCGGCATTGTGACCGCCCGACTGGACGGTCAGTATCAGGACCTGCCGGCCGACCACGGGGTGTGCATCCCGATCGGGATGCGCCACCGCGTCGTCAACACCGGCGAGGAGACCGCCTTCCTCGTCTTTCACCTCAGCCCGCTGGCACCCCGGCCCGATCTCGGCCACGTCGACACCGAGGTACCGCTAGACCCGGACGCCCCGTACGCTCCGGTCGCCCCGTCGGCACCCACCGTCGACGCCTTGCCCCACGGGTCCGGACAGTGAGCGGACCAAGACGGACGGCGGTCACCGGGATCGGGGTGGTCGCCCCCGGCGGGGTCAACCGCAAGGAGTTCTGGACCCTGCTGACCGACGGCCGTACCGCGACGCGGCGACTGTCGTTCTTCGACCCGACCCAGTTCCGTTCCCAGGTGGCCGCCGAGTGCGACTTCGACCCGGCGACGGCCGGCCTGACCGCCCGGGAGATTGCGCGTAACGACCGGTTCGTGCAGTTCGCCTTGGCCGCGGCGTTGGAGGCGGTCGAGGACAGCGGCCTGGACCTGCGGGGCGGCGGTGATGGCGGGGACGGCGGTGATGCCGGGGACGGTTCCGGGGACGGCCCGATCGTCGGCGTCAGCATCGGCAGCGCGGTGGGCGCGACCACTCGCCTGGAGAACGAGTACGTCGAGGTCTCCGACAGCGGGCGGGACTGGGAGGTTGATCCCCGGTACGCCAGCTCGTTCCTCTACCACGCGATGGTGCCGAGCTGCCTGGCCACCGAACTGGCCTGCCGGTTCGGCACGCACGGCCCCGCCTTCGTGGTCTCCACCGGCTGCACCTCGGGCATCGACGCGGTCGGCTACGGCCATCAGCTCATCGTCGACGGCGAGGCCGACATTGTCATCGCCGGTGCCTCCGACGCGCCGATCTCCCCGATCTCGATGGCGTCCTTCGACGCGATCCGCGCGACGACGGCCCGCAACGACGACCCCGAACACGCCTCCCGTCCCTTCGACGCCAGCCGGGATGGCTTCGTGATGGGGGAGGGCTGCGCCGTCCTCATCCTGGAGGAGCTCACCGCCGCCCGGTCGCGCGGTGCGCACATCTACTGCGAGGTGGGTGGGTACGCCTCGCGCTCGAACGCGTTCCACATGACCGGACTGCGCCCCGACGGGGTCGAGATGGCCGAGGCGATCCGGGTCGCGATGGACGCGGCGCGGGTCGGAGCCGACGACATCGACTACATCAACGCGCACGGATCGGGCACCAAGCAGAACGATCGGCACGAGACGGCCGCCTTCAAACGTTCGCTGGGACAGCGGGCGTATGACATCCCGGTCAGCTCGATCAAGTCGATGATCGGGCACTCGCTGGGCGCGATCGGGTCGATCGAGATCGCTGCCTGCGCCCTGGCGATCGAGAATGACGTCATCCCCCCCACCGCCAACTGGACCACCCGCGACCCCGAGTGCGATCTCGACTACGTCCCGAACATCGCCCGGGACCACGCTGTCGACGTGGCCCTGTCGGTCGGCAGTGGTTTCGGTGGCTTCCAGTCGGCGATCGTCCTCGCCGCCCCGACGCGATGAACGCCGCCATGGAGGCCTCCGCCGCGACGGCCGCGGGGCCCGCCCACCGAGACGGTTCGCCGCAGGCCCCGGTCCGGCCGGTCGTCACCGGGCTCGGCGTCCTCGCGCCCAGCGGCATCGGGACGGAGGAGTACTGGGCGTCGACCCTGCGCGGCGAGTTGAAGATCGCGCCGATCAGCCGGTTCGACACCACCTGGTACGACGCCACCCTCGCTGGAGAGGTCGCCGGTTTCGCGGTGGAGGACCACGTCGACAAGCGGTACATCGTCCAGACCGACCGGTGGACCTGGTTCGGGATGGCCGCGTCGCGCATCGCCATGGCCGATGCGCGCTACGACCCCGCCGCGCACGATCCGTATGCGACCTCGGTGGTGTTCGGCAGCGGGTCGGGCGGTGTCGACATCGGACAGCGCGAGCTGGGACGGCTGTGGACCCGGGGCCGCACCGCGGTGAGCGTCTATCAGTCGATCGCCTGGTTCTACGCGGCGACGACCGGGCAGACCTCGATCCGGTATGGTCTGAAGGGGCCGTCGGGGGTCCTGGTCAGTGACGGTGCCGGCGGAATCGACAGCCTCGCCCAGGCCCGGCGGATTATCCGCCGCGGCACGCCGACGGTGCTCGCCGGGGGGGCCGAGGCGAGCCTGACGCCTTATGCGATCACCGGCCATCTGTCCAGCGGCCGGGTCAGCACCGCGACCGTTGCTGCGGACGGCTACAAGCCGTTCGACGTCCGGGCGAACGGTTACCTGCCCGGTGAGGGTGGCGCGACGCTCGTGCTCGAGGATCCGGCCGCCGCCGCCGCCCGGGGAGCCCCGCACGTCTACGGCGAGATCGCCGGCTACGCCGCGACGCACGACGCCGCCCACCACGAACGCCCCGCCCCGGACGTGCGCTGGCTCGCCACCGCGATGCGCCGGGCCCTGCGCGACGCCGGCCTCACCCCGGACGACGTCGATGTCGTCTTCGCGGACGGCGCAGGTTCACCGGACCTCGATGCCCAGGAGGCGGCGGCGATCCGCGCGGTCTTCGGCGCCCGGACGGTCCCGGTGACGGCGCCGCAGGGCTTCGTCGGCCGGCTCCTCGCCGGCGGCTCGGCGTTGACGGTGGCCGCGGCGTTGCTGTCCATCCGGGACGGGGTCATCCCGGCGGTGGGCAACCTCGACACCCCCGATCCGGCCCATGGGCTCGACCTCGTGCGTACGCCCCGGCGTGCACCCGTGCGGGTGGTGCTGGTGAACGCCCGTGGCTACGGCGGTTTCAACAGCAGCCTCGTGGTTCGCGCCGTCGGTCCCCGCTGAGGGCGTACCCACCCGTACCGCCTGCCCCTGCCCGCTCACCTCACGACCCCTCACCTCACGACCCCTCGGCAGCCGACACCTCGACAGCCGACACCTCGACACAGGAGACAGTCAGCGATGTTCTCAGACCTGGCCGGGCGACGCGCCCTGGTTACCGGCGGTACCCGCGGCATCGGACGGGCCGTGGTGCTCGGCCTCGCCCGAGCCGGTGCGACGGTCGTTGCCGGCCACCAGCGCCAGACCGAGGATGCCGAGAGCCTGCGCCGCGAACTCAAGGACACCGGCGGCGACCATCTGCTCGTCCAGGCCGACGTCGCCGATCCGGGCCAGATCACTGAGCTCGTCGAGGCCACCGGCACCCACCTGGGCGGCCTCGACATCGTCGTGAACAACGTCGGCACGATCAGCCACATCCCCTACGCGCAGCTGCCCCTGGACGAGTGGACGCAGGTGCTGACCACCAACCTCACCGCCACTCACCTCGTCACGCAGGGCGCGTTGCCGCTGCTGGGGGACTCCGGCTCGGTGATCAACATCGGGTCCGGCTCCGGGGTGGTCGGTCTGCCGCTGCGGGCCCACTACACCGCGGCGAAGACCGGCCTGATCGGACTGACCCGCTCGCTGTCCAAGGAGCTCGGTGTCCGCGGCATCCGGGTGAACCTGGTCTCCCCAGGAGTCATCGAGACCCACCATGCCGAGGGCATCGACCCGGCCGTCAAGGCGGCCTACACCAACCGCATCCCGCTGGGACGCATCGGGACGGCCGAGGAGGTCGCCGCGGTCGTCCTGTTCCTGGCCAGCGACGTGTCGTCCTACGTCAACGGCGCCACCTTTGCCGTGGACGGAGGCATCTGATGGCCTCGACCCCGCCTTTTCGGATCATGCTGACAATGCGGATCCACCCCGGCCGGGAGGTCGAGTTCGAGCAGACCTGGCTGCGGATCGGCGACGCGGTCACCTCGCACCCGGCGAACCTCGGGCAGTGGCTGATCCGCTCGGAGGACGAGCCGAGCACGTACTACATCGTCAGTGACTGGGTTGACGAGGAGCAGTTCCGCGAGTTCGAGCACAGCGAGCGTCACCTGGTGCACCGCAAGGCGCTGCACCCGCTGCGCGCCAGCAGCTCGATGGTCACCGGTACCGTCGTCGCCCAGCTGGCCGGCACGGCTTCCCTGACCGTTCCGGCGGGAAGCTGACCGTGGCCGGCCCGGCGAAGGTTCGGGTCACGCTGTGGGCGGTTAACCCGCCCGGCGATCCCGGCGCGGTGGAGCGGGCTTACCACGAGATCAGCTCCAAGCTGGTCGGCACGCCTGGCCTGCTCGGTAACACGCTGCACCGGTCGGCGGCGGACCCGTCCCGGTTCGCGGTGGTCAGCGTCTGGGCGAGCATGGCCGAGTTCAACGTGTGGGAACAGGGGGCGGAGCACCGCGGGACGACCTCACCGCTGCGTCCCCTGCAGGACCCGCAGCGCCCTCCAATGATCGACATCGAGGTCGCCGCGTACGGCCCGGACGGGCCCTTCGGGGACGATCTCACGGATTGATCATCAAGGTCCAGTAGTCGAGGTCCGGTGGCTGGGAACCGATCGTCGCCGCGGCTGTGCCGTGCGTCAGCCCCACCGCCCGTTCGGGCGGTGGGGCTGACGCACGTGGACCACGAAGAACGTCTTCCGGATGATCTACGGATATCATGGTGGGCGTGGACGAGTCATCCCGCCGGTCCGACGCGGCGCGATTCAAGATTGAGGAGCTTCTGGATAACGCCAGGCATGGCCAGATCCGGATTCCTCGATTCCAGCGTGGGCTTCGTTGGATGTCGTCCGATGTCGAGAAGCTCTTTGACAGTATTTATAAGGGTTTTCCGATCGGCACACTTCTCTTCTGGCGCCGGGCTCCCCCGGCTGGAACCGTGGAGATCGGCCCGATAAGGATAGCGGCGAACGCTCGTTCAGACCTAGATCCGCCAGTAGTGCCGGCTTGCATGATCAAAATTCGGTGATCTTCCCTTTTCGGGTTTGTTGATGTTGTTTTCGACGGCTGGGCAGGGTGAAGGCCCGGCTGTCGTGCCGGGTGAGCGCCGGGTCCACGGCCCGGGGGCGTGTTCCGCGTAGAGAACGGGCTGGTCAGACGGCCGCGGGCAGGGCGCGCAGCCGGGCGAGGGCGGTGGTTAGGTGCTGGTCGCGGCCGGGTGGCAGGCGCAGGATCAGTTGGCCTGCGTGGCGGGTGACCCGGCCGGGGATGGTGATCAGTTCGTGGCGGAGCCGGTCGCCGTGCGCGCGCCCGGCGCGCTGGTCGAACCCGGTGAGCGTCTGGAGCAGGGTGGACAGCCAGCCGGCGAGGATCGCGGCCCACGTCCAGACGGTGTTGATGGTCGGGTCGGCTGAGGGCAGGTGGCGTAGGCCGGCGCCGAGTTTGTGGTCTTTGATCTGGGTCTCGATGTCGGCGTGGCCGCGGAACCAGTGCTCGAGCGCGACGATGTCTGGCCCGTCGTTGGCGGGGATGTTCGTGACGATGAAGCTGACCGCCCAGGCATGGTCGACGATTCCGTCGAGCGCGAGGGTGAGCTGGGCTTTCGGGATGGTGCGCCGCCGCCGTGAGCGGGGGTCGGTGGAGATCTCGGTGGCGGGGACCTTCACCCGGCGGATGATCGTGTAGGTGCCGGGCGGCCAGCCGGTCGGAGCGTAGCTACTGGTGGCGACCTGGGCGCCGGTCATGTCCCGCGCGTCCGTCCAGGACGTCTCCTCGACGGCGGCGTAGGCGCGCCAGAACGCGGAGTTACGCGGCGCGGCGATTGCGAAGTCCATCCCCGCGGCCAGGACGAGCCTCAATGCCG
>NZ_CDWTMO010000083.1:0-18184 GCF_977946435.1 Frankia sp. CgKIO3
AGATCAAATGATCAACTTATTTAATGACGATCCCTTACGCACGACCCGCAGACGCCCCCACATATCAGGACACTTTTGGGTACGTGCGAGGTGAGTTGCGAGGTGAATGGGGTAGGTGCCTGCACAGAAGCAATCATGATATCATGACTGAGGAGTCTGATATCGAACCTGCGAGGTGGCGCCGGTGGCCGACATCCTCGTACGTGACGTACCCGATGCGGTTCTCGCCGAGCTCGACGCTGCCGCCGCCCGAGCCGGAATCTCGCGTGTCGAGTATCTGCGCCGCATGCTTGCCGCCGAAGCCGAGCGGGCATCGCGCGACACACGTCCCCCTCTTGGGCGGGAGAACTGGGCGCAGCTCCACGACCTGATCTCGGACCTCGCCGACGAAGACGTGATGCGCGGTGCCTGGTCGTGACCGACAGCTGGCTCATCGACAAGTCGGCACTGGTCCGCATACCAACCCATCCCGACGAACCCGTCTGGTCACAGCGAGTCGATCAAGGTCTGGTACACATCTGCGCGGTCACGCTGCTCGAAGTGGGCTACTCGGCCCGCAACGGCCCTGAGCACGCCCGGCTCCCTGCCGCTTGCACGCATGGTCATCCAGTGGGACATACCGGCAGCCGTGGCCCGGCGCGCCTACGAGGTCCAAGGCCTGCTGGCCGCAGCCGGCCATCATCGGGCCCCGGGCATCCCCGATCTGCTGATCGCAGCGACAGCGGAAACCGCCGGGCTCACGCTCCTGCACCGCGACAAGGACTTCGAACTGATCGCAGACCTGACCAGGCAACCGTTGTGCCGATTGTCCTGATCCTCCAGACCCCACGCCGATGACACCCCACGAGTTGGACGACGGATGGCTCGTGTTCAACCGGCCGCGCGTCCGCGTCCGCGGCATCCGGGGCATCATAATTCATCGAGGCGGCCGGAGCCTGCGCCGCGGGCGAAGGCGCGGTTGACGGTTCCACTTCGGGCCGCCAGGCGGTCATCGACTTTGGCTGCTCGGCGTCGGATGTCCCCGCCCCGCTCCGGCGTCACCGGGGTCCCCGAGTTCGCTGCTGTCGGTCTCAGTGGACACCGCTGAGCTCCTCGATGTGCTCGCGCAGGTCACCGACGGTGGCGAAACTCGCGAGCCGTTCGTCGGCGATCTGGATCGAGAACTCGCGTTCGACAGCATAGATGAGGTTGATGTGCGCGAGCGAGTCCCATCCGGGTATGTCGGCGGCGGTCGTGGCGTCGGTGATGACGAGGCCGTCGTCACCGAAGATCTCCCGGAAGATCTGCTGCAGCCGCTCCTGCGTCATTACCTGGGCACCGCGGTCAGCTCGGCGATCAGTGCGTGCTCCCGCAGAGCCGCGGCGCCTTCGCCAGCGCCGGCATCCCCTCTGTTGATCATTTCTGCGGCCCCTCCCGATGTGATTCGTCATGGCACCCCGCATGGCACCCCGCGTCCACCAGGTCTAACTCTACCGTTACGTAAGAGTTGGTTCGTCGGGGATGGCGTCCCGGCGGGGATTGGAGAGCTGACGCGCCCCTGGGTGCCAACGCATACTCGACCATTACGTAATGGTACTGTCGCAGCTGTGCGGAATGTGGCTGCTTCGCCGCGGATGACCGCGATCGACTCGCATCGACGCGTGTTCGCGCTGACGGACGGGGCCCGTCCAGGGATCCCGGCGGCCACCTGTTCGCGTTCGTCCGGGTTAGCGACCTGCGCCACTCTGCCGAGGAGCGTCCAGCAGTGACGGCAAAGCAGAACCTGGCTATCGCCTGTGCCGACCATCTGCCAGGCGGAAGTCCATGTGCCCACCTGCCCCAGCTCGCCGGCCGCGGCGCGCTGGTCACCGGTGCCTCCAGCGGGATCGGACGCGCCATCGCCCTTCGGTTGGCGCGGGCCGGCGCACTTGTCATCGCGACCGGTCGCGATCAGGAGGTGCTGGCGAGGATGGTCAAGGAAGCCGACGAGGTCGGTCTGACCATCCACCACCAGGCTGCGGACATCACCGATCCCGCGGACCGCGGCTGTCTGGTCGACATGGTCCGTGATCAGCCCACGGACCTGAAGATCCTGGTGCACTCGGCAGGGGCCTACCACCGCGGCGCGAT
Source organism: Frankia sp. CgKIO3 (assembly GCF_977946435.1). Taxonomy (NCBI): domain Bacteria; kingdom Bacillati; phylum Actinomycetota; class Actinomycetes; order Frankiales; family Frankiaceae; genus Frankia; species Frankia sp. CgKIO3. The sequence continues at coordinate 2,110 of NZ_CDWTMO010000083.1, forward strand.
CACCGACGCCCCGCTGGCCGACCTCGACGAACAGCTGGACGTCAATGTGCGCGCGCCCTATGTGCTCACCCAGATGCTGATCCCGAACCTCATCCGGACCGGTGGCGACGTAGTGTTCATCAACTCCACCCAGGGCCTGTCCGCCGGCGCCGGCGTCGGCCAGTACGCCGCGGCCAAGCACGCCCTGCGGGCGATCGCCGACAGCCTGCGGGCGGAGGTCTCGGCTGCCGGGGTGCGGGTGTGCACGGTCTTCCCGGGCCGCACCGCGACCCCCATGCAGCAAAAAATCTTCCAGGCCGAGGGGCGGGCGTGGAATGCCGACCTGCTCATCGCGCCCGACGACATCGCCGACGCCGTGACCGGGGCAGTGGCACTTCCCGACCGCGCGAGTATCACCGAGATCGTGATACGCCCCACCCATGGACCCGGACCAAGGGACTCGTTCGTAGCTCGTCCGCAGACGAGCTAGACCTCACAACGCTGTGCGGCGACTGCCGGCCAGGTCCCAGGTCCGGCCGATAGCCGGCTGCCAACGCCACGATGTTTACCCGATCGGGGCTCGATAGACAATTCAATACCTACGTTAGTGTTTGTTTCTCCGAGGTGTCGCCGCGGCCTTGCCTGGGACGGCACGCATGGCTGACGATCAAGGGGGCGCGTTGACCCGGAGGACCTCGCCGGAATCTGCCCAGCAGGAGATCTTCCGTCCCTCGCGGCAGCTCCCACCGTCTCAGGCCGGGCTGGAGCTGCCCACGTTGACCGGCCTGCGGGGAGTCGCCGCCACTCTGGTGTTCCTCCGCCACATCCACGCAGACGTCCAAGGGACTCTGCCTGTGGTCGCGGTGCTAGGCAACATCGGATACGTGGGCGTCACGTTCTTCTTCGTGCTGTCGGGGTTCGTCCTCACCTGGGCGGCCAGGCCGATCGCCGTGGGGCAATTCTATTGGCGCCGGTTCGCCCGGGTCTATCCTCTGTACTTCGCCGCCATCTGGATCTGGCTCGCGATCGCGTGGTCGCCGGAGACGCTCGGGGACTTCGGCTCGAAGCCCCTCTCCATCCTGCCGAGTCTGCTCCTCGTCCAGGCCTGGGTCCCGACCCAGTCGATCTATTTCGGCTGGGGTGGTGCCGTGCTGTGGTCGTTGTCCTGCGAGGCGTTCTTCTACCTGGTCTTCCCATACGTGTACCGCAGGTTCGCGACCCGCACCAACCCCGAACGCATCCGCACCACGCTCCTGTTCGTTCTCCCTGCCGCGGCCGTGTCATGTGTGGCGAGCGCCGCGGGCTCTCGATTCGATCTTGCCGCGTACGCGAACCCGGCGGTGCGGCTCGGCGAGTTCGTCCTTGGCGTGGCCCTTGGGTTGCTGGCTCGTGAGGGTGCCCGCGCAACGCCGTGGCAACGTCGGATGCTTACTACCTTCTCCTGCGCCTGGTTGGTTGTCTCGATACTCCTGGGCTACCGCTACGGCCATCTACAGGGATTCATCGACACGCTCACACTGCCGGCGTTTGCCATCATCATCTTCCTGGCCGGCACCCGTGAGGCGGACGGCCGCCGGATTCCGGTGTTCAGCTCCCGCCCACTCGTCTATTTCGGCGAGATCTCCTACGCCTTCTATCTTGTTCACCCCGCCGCACTCACGATCAGCGGGGAACTCGGCTGGGTCGACGCCACCACCGCGGCCGGGACGGCGCTCGCCATCCTCGCCGACTTCGCCCTGTCCTTCGCCCTCGCCGCGGTCCTGCATCACACGGTGGAAGGCCCGGCCCGCCGATGGCTGATGGGGGTACTCCGGTCACGATCGTCCCCCCGTCATGCCTACCGGAGCCTGCTGCCCGATGTGCCACCGCGGATCCCACAGGAGTCTGCGAGCGCGATGCCAGCGGCCCGGGACCTGGCGTGACTGCGGTCATGGCCATGGACAACCCGGCGGGGCCGGAGCTCAGAAGTCGGTTTGATTGGTGATGTGATCAGCTGGCAACGAAGCCGTGGCTGGGTCCCGGTCTCACCCGGTGGGGGCGGAAGTGGTGCCAGTGGGTGTTTCCTGACCGCGATCGGTCAGGATTGTGTCGCGTCTGTGGATGCGGAAAGAGGAGGGAAATCCGTCGCGGCGGGCGAGCGCGGCTGTTAGTGCGGATGTGGCCAGCAGGGAGCCGCCGGCCATGCCGATGTTGCGACGTCGCGCCGCCAAGTGGACTTGGGCGTGGGCGGGGCCGATTTCGTACCGGTGGTAGTGGCAGCCAGGGCAGACGTGGAAAATGGAGGTGCGGCGACGTAGACAGTGATCATGGGCTGCGGATCCTGGTGACGCTCTCCTCGACGAGGCCGACGGCGGGCCAGCCGATCGACGCCGGTGACTGACCGGGGCTCGTCGGCCGCTACGGCGAGTTGGTAGCCCCGATCGTGGTGCGAGCGGCCTGTTGTGACGCGGGCGTGCCCGCCTGGTCGCCGACTCGGGCCGCGTCAGGTGCGTCCGCAGGCATCGAGAAGAAGCTCGGCGACGGGCGTCCTCACCTCCACGCGGTCGCCGACCGACCGGATCACCTCGATGGCGGTCTCGGTGGCGGTGTCGTTCGCCCAGGCGTGCGCGGACGCGTGGAGGCGGTCGCCGGGATCGTCGCTCGGCTGGTCGAGCTCTACCTGCCGCACCTCCAGCGCGTCCACCTTGACCTGGCCATACGGAGTTGGCAGCAGGACGCCTGCGGGCTCCACGGCCCTCGCGCCCGCCGCTGCGCGGAGCACCTCCAGGTGCGGCGTGGTCCCGTGCAGTCGGTCGACAACGTCCAGATCGACCGTCGCCCGGTGGGCGTTGGAGATCCGGGCACAGCACCGCCAGCCCGCCGACCACGACAGGCGGCTGGCCGGTGAGTGTCCGCACTTCCTCGACGGCCTGGACGACCGCGGCCATCGCGTCGCCCAGGAAGGTCACCCGGCTACCAGACACGGGCCCACCCCGGGTCTGGTAGCCAGGCGTCGAGGATCTCGCGCCCACGCCCCACGTCCTGAGCCAGATCGAGCGCGACGAACAGCGGATGCGCAAGCGGCCACCGCCACCGCTCGGGCAGGAGATCGACGCGACGGGCGCAGACGGCCGCCACCGGTGCGACCCGCACCGCGGCACGCGCCTGGGCCGGCGCCGGAGCGGCGCCGAGAAGCGTAGCCGCGCGCCGGAGCACCGCCTGATCGGGAACGAAGAAGTCAGGCACCTGGTCGGCGCGGACAGCGACCGGGGCACCGTACGCCGCGGCGGCGGTCGGGTCCGTCAACGCCCACCCGATCTCGTTTTCCACGTCACGCAGGCCGAGACGCAGCGATCTGGTGACGCCGCTGGTGTCACCCGGATCGGGGAGTCTGGCGAGATAGGCGCGCGGCGTTGGCCAGCGCTCGACCACCTGCCAGAACAGCCGCGAGTCCGTGACGACGTTCGCGGCGTCGACAAGACCGTCGTGCCGCAGCGCCGCCAGCAGCTCCGACACCGTGCTGGCGGAGCGGCCGAGCCGGCGCGCCAGCTCCCGGATGGCGGTGCCCGCTTGCGGCTCCATGAGCAAAGCGGTCGCGACCTCGAGCCCGGCCGTGCCGCTCAAGGCCCGTGTCCGCGCACCGCGTCCGGTGACCGGGCTGACCTCGGCGTCGATCACAAGGTTGCTCGAACGAAGCGCGATCCGGCCGCGCAGGTCGTAGTAGCCGGCCCGATGCTCGGTCAGCAGCTTCCGGGCCGCCCCGGTCACCCGGTCCGCGACGACCAGGAGAAGGAAGCCGCCCGATCCACCGGGTGGACGGCTGGCCGCGAGCAGCTGCGCGGCGACGCCCTCGGACACCAGTGACCGGCGCTTGAGCTCGATGGGAACCGCGACACCATCCGGGTCGAGCACGAGATCGACCCCGCGATCGGGCCCGGAGGCGGGCGGTCGGGCCTCGACTCCGAGCTGGCAGAAGGCGTCGACCACGAGGGCCTCGGTGTCCACGCGGACCAGCGTTCACACTGTTCGGTGTTCGGTCAATACCGAACACCGAACAAGGGCGCGGCGAGCAACAGCCCGCGAGATCGGGCGGGACAAGGACCGCGGACAAGGTGAGAGGGGTCGAACCGGGTCGGGTCGAGCGAAGCTCGACATCGGGGGTTCGGGGGGTTGCCCCCGGCAGACATCGCGGCAAACGCCGAAGCTGACGGAAGGTCAGCGATCATGGCAAGCCAGCCCGCAGCGTAGCCGGGGCTCGAACCCATCCGCTCCGTCGGGTCAGGTCGGCGCCATCAGCGGCCCCGGGGCCGGCAGCGACCTCGGCGCCGCCAGCGACCGCAGCATCCGTCGGTCGGTCTTCAGGCTGCTGGTGAGCGGCAGTGCCTCGACGATGTGCACCTCACGCGGGTACCGGATGGGACCCAGCCGGGCGCGGCCCCAGCGCACCAGCTCCTCCGGGGAGACGGTGCCACCCGGGACGAGTTCCACGAACGCGACCACCTCCTCCCCGCGCTGGGAGTCCGGTCGGCCCACGACGCCGCACGAGGCGACCTCGGGATGGGCGAGCAGGCCGTCCTCGACGTCGCGCGGATAGACGTTGACGCCACCCCGGATGATCAGATCCTTGATCCGGTCAACCACGTACAGGTAGCCGTCGGGGTCCAGCCGGCCGATGCCCCCGGTGTGCAGCCAACCGCCCCGCAACGCCCCCGCGGTGGCCTCCGGGGCCTGCCAATACCCCGTCATCACCATCGGGCCCCGCACGCAGATCTCCCCGTCCTGGCCCCGACCGGCCTCGCAGCCGTCGGGGAGCTCAATACGCACCTCGACCCCGGGGCCGGGCACGCCCACGCTGCCGAGTCGTGTTCCGCCCACCGGCGAGGTGGTGATGATCGCGGATGACTCGGTACAGCCGTATCCCTCCACCAGCTCGGCGCTGGGCAGCCGCCGGCGCCATTCGAGGGCGGTCTCCCGGGGCAGCGGCGCGCCACCGCTCGTCACCCGCCACAGGGTCGACAGATCGTAGTCGTGCAGGGGCTGCGCGAGCAGCTGCGCCACCATGGACGGCACCAACGCACTGATGTTCACCTGGTGCTCGACCACGAGGTCGAGCCAGCTCCGCGGCTCGAACCAGCGCATGAGAACCATCGGTCCGGGGTTCACCATGTGCAGGGTCATGACGCTGATCGTCAGCCCGTAGACGTGGGACAGCGGCAGCGGCAGCAGGCCGGCCAACTTCTCGTCCGGGGTGGCCGACATCGCTGCCCAGCCACCCGCGGACAGCCCGTCGTGCGAGAGGACCACCCCCTTCGCCCGCCCGGTCGTGCCGCCGGTGTAGAGCAGCGCGGCCATGTCGGAAGGATCCACCTCCACAACCGGACTCTCCTCGCCGGCCTCGAGATCGGCGAAGCGCAGTACCGGGGTGGTGAGCCCGACCCGGAGTGTGCCGGCCTGGAGCAGACCCGGAGTGTGCCGGCCTGGAGCATGGATCGTGGCGGGGACGGGGACGGGGACTGCGGCGGAGGCGGGGACTGCGGCGAGGGCGGGGAGACGCCGGGCCGGTCCCCGTCCGCCAGTATCAGGGCGCGCACCGCCGAGCCGCCGTCGCCGACCGCCGCGCGGACCCGGTCCAGGAACTCGGGTGTGGTGACCACGAACCGGGCTCCGCTGTCGACGAGGACGTGGCGCAGCTCGTGCTCGGTCAGCAGGAACAGCACCGGGGTCACGACCCCACCGGCCCGCCACACCGCCTGGTAGGTGACACCCACCTCGGGACAGTTGGCCATGCACACGGCCACCCGGTCGCCCCGGCGCAGACCCGCCGCCCGCAGGCCGCCCGACAACCGGCGGGCCCGCGCCAGCAACTCCCCCGACGTCTGGTCGCGTCCCTCGAAGCGAAGCTCCGCCGTGCCGCCGGTCCGTTCCTGCGCCAGGTCGGCGAGCCGACCGAGGCTGATCCCGGCCGGACGAGATCCGGTTGCGGTCACCATACGATCCGCCTTCCGTAGCCGTGTCTTCCTGTGTGCCCCTGCCTGCGCCCCTGTGCCTGTGCGCCCCGTGCCTGTGCGCCCCCGTGCCTGTGCGCCCCCGTGCCTGTGCGCCCCCGTGCCCTCGTGATGGTGCACCGCGACACGCTCGTAGACCAGCAGGTACCGGCAGGACGTCACCCCGCAGCGTCACGACGGACGCCCGAACCACCGTCGGATGCCATGCTCGGCATACCTGCGGGAGACGGGACCGGTCCATCCCGCCCGGACGGAGGTCGGACGACGCATCGCCCTGTGAACGGCCATCACCCGCCCCCCGCGTGGTGAAGCCGGGAAGGCCCGGTTCACGATGGTGGCCGGTCCCGACTCCGGACCGGCCCCGGACCGCGGCCATCGGTCCCGGCAGACGGAGGTGCCCATGGGCTCGCCCATTGGTAAGTCCTCGGCTTGGCGCAACTGGGCGGGCAATGAGACCGTCCGGTCGGTGCGCCTCGCCCGCCTCCGCGACGCGGAGGAGATCTCCGCCCTGGTCGGTACCGCCGTCCGGGACGGTCATCAGATCCGAGCGATCGGATCGTCCCATTCCATGAGCGCCATCGGCCGCCCGGACCCGGGCTCCGTCCAGGTCTGCCTGGACAGGTGCGCCGACCTCGTTGCCCTGGACGGCGGCAGCGGCCTGGTGACGGTGCGCGGTGGGATGACCATGCGCCGGCTGAACCGGCTGCTCGCGGAGGCCGGGCTCGCCCTGACCAACCAGGGCGACGTCGACGAGGTGACCATCGTGGGTGCCATCTCAACCGGCACCCACGGCACCGGGGCCCGCTTCGGCGGCCTGTGCACCCAGGTCCGGGCGCTCGAGGTGGTGCTCGGCGACGGCAGCGTGGTCACCTGTTCACGCGGCGAACGTCCCGAGTTGTTCGCCGCCGCCCGGCTGGGCCTGGGTGCCGTCGGCGTCGTCACGTCGGTCACCCTGCAGGCGGCGCCGCTGTTCGCCCTGCAGGTCCAGGAGGGCCCGATGCGCCTGGACAAGGTCCTCGACTCCTACGACGAGCTCGTCGACCAGACCGACTACCTTCGCTTCTCGTGGTTTCCGCACACCACGACGGCCCTGGTCAGACGCGGTCAGCGGCGTCCGCTCGACGACGGCCTGGCGCCGCTGCCCCGGCTGCGCTGCTGGGTCGACGACGAACTGGTGTCGAACACCCTCTTTGGCGCGCTGATGACGACGGGCCGGCGGATGCCCGCGGCGGTGCGGCCCATCGCGCACGTCAGCGCGCGGGCGTCGGGCAGCCGCACGTTCCGCGACCTGTCCTACCGGGTGTTCACCTCCCACCGCCGGGTCCGGTTCAAGGAGATGGAGTACGCCCTCCCCCGTGCCGATCTCGCCGCGACGCTGCGTGAGCTGGTCTACGCCATGGGGAGCGCGGACGTGCGCGCCGTCTTCCCGGTGGAGGTCCGATGCGCCGCCGCGGACGAGATCCCGATGTCGACGGCGTACGGCCGCGACACCGCCTACATCGCCGTGCACATGGATCACCGCGGTGCGCACGGCGACTACTTCGACCTCGCCGAGAAAATCATGTTGTCGGTCGGCGGCCGGCCGCACTGGGGCAAACTGCATTCGCTTTCTCGCCGATGTGGCGACGGGCGGAGCCGCGGTCGCGGGAGGTTCAGCCCGCGGTGGTCCGGCCGCCGACGTCCTCGCCGAGGTAGGCCTGCCGGACCCGGTCGTCGGCCAGCAGGCTCGCGGCGGTGCCCGCCAGCACGACCTCGCCGGTCTCCAGCACGTAGCCACGGCCCGCGATCCGCAGCGCCGAGGCCGCGTTCTGCTCGACCAGCAGCACCGCGACCCCCTCCCGGTTGATCTCCGCGATCACCTCGAAGATGGTCTGAACGATCATCGGGGCCAACCCCATCGACGGCTCGTCGAGGAGCATCAGCCGGGGACGGCTCATCAGCGCGCGTCCGATCGCGAGCATCTGCTGCTCGCCACCGGACAACGTGCCTCCCGGCTGCGCGACCCGCTCGGCCAGCCGGGGGAAGAGCGCGAACACCCGGTCGAGGTCGGTCCGCACGTGCCGGCGATCGTGGTAGGCGCCCATCAGGAGGTTCTCGCGGACACTCATGCTCGGGAAGATCCTCCGGCCCTCGGGCACGTGGCTCACCCCCCGGCCGACGAGTTCGTGCGCCGGAATCGACGACAACGGGCGACCGTCCAGCCACGCCTGTCCCGCCCGGGGCCGCAGCAGTCCGGAGATCGTCCGCAGCGTGGTCGTCTTGCCGGCGCCGTTGGCCCCGAGCAGGGTGACGATCTCGCCCTCAGCCACCTCCAGGCTGACGCCGCGCAGGGCGGTGACGGCGCCGTAGGCGACCTCGACACCGGCCAGAGTCAGCAGCATCAGCGCAGTTCCTTCCACCCGGCAGGGCCGGCCGGGCTGGGATCCGCCGTATCGGGATCCGCCGCGTCGGCGTCGGCTAGGCCCAGGTACGCCTCGATGACCGCCGGGTCCCGCTGGACCTCCGCCGGCGTGCCGGACGCGATGATCCGGCCGAAGTTGAGCACCACCACCGAGGTCGCCACCGACATGACCAGTCGCATGTCATGCTCGATGAGCAGGACCGACACCCCGGTGCCCGCGATCCGGATGATCATCTCCGCCAGGTCGCGCTTCTCCGCCGGGTTCGTGCCGGCCGCGGGCTCGTCGAGCAGCAGCAGACGCGGCTCGGTACCGAGCGCCCGGGCGATCTCCAGCCGGCGTTGCTCGCCGTAGGGCAGTGACGCGGCGAGCTCGTGCGCCCGGTGCGGCAGGCCCACGAGCTCGAGCAGCTCCAGCGCGTGCCGCACGCCGTCACGCTCGGCCCGCCGGGCGCCCGGCAGCCCCAGCACCGCGGCCAGCGGCCCGTACCGCTGCCGCACCTCGGTCCCGATCTGGACGTTCTCCAGCGCCGACAGAGCGGGGAAGAGCCGGATGTTCTGGAAGGTCCGGGCGACGCCGAGCCGGGTGATGGCGTGCGGGCGGCGCCCCACCAACTCGGCCGGCCAGCCGGGCCGGGGCCAGAAGGTGACCGATCCCTGCTGCGGGCGGTATGCCCCGGTGAGGCAGTTGAACAGCGAGGTCTTGCCGGCCCCGTTCGGTCCGATCACCGCCAGGATCTCGCCTCGGCGCTGGCGCAGTGAGACGCCGTCGAGGCTGGTCACACCCCCGAACCGCAGCGCCAGGCCGCGGGCCTCCACCACCAGGTCCTCCGGGCCTCCGCCGCGCCCGGCGTCCCCGCGGCCCTGGCTGTCCCCGCGGCCCTGGCTGTCCCCGCGCTGCCGGCCCCGGGAGCGCCGGTGTCCCGGCGGCGAGACGCGGTGCGCTCCGCCCCTGGTCACGGCTTGCCTCCCGTGGGCGCGGCGCCCAGGGAGTCCGCCGCGCCGATGCCGGCCTCCGCAAGCTGGATCTCCCGACGCCGTCGGCGCGACGGCACGAGTCCCTGCGGACGGAAGATCATCATGATCACGATGACGGCCCCGAAGTAGATGTACCGGTCCGCGGGCGGGACCTTGTCGCGCAGGTAGAAGGCGATGCCCTGGAGGACGACGGCACCGACCACCACCCCGAGCCGGGAACCCATCCCGCCGAAGATGACGACGGCGACGACGAAGAACGACGCCTGCAGGCTGAAGCTCTGCGGGTTGAAGAACTGTTTGGAGGCGAAGAGCACGCCGGCGAAGCCCGACACCGAGGCGCCGATAGCGAAGGCGAGCAGCTTCATCCGCAGGGTCGCGACCCCGGTCGCCTCGGCGGCGATCTCGTCCTCGCGGATCGCCGCCCAGGCCCGGCCGATCCTGGACCGTTCCAGCCGACCGAAGGCGATCATGACTCCGACGATGATGACCAGGAGTAGGTAATAATACGGTAGCGGGTCGATGCCCCACTCGTAGTCGAGGCCGAGCAGGTTGATCGACAGGTGCGGAACGCCGAAGGCCCCCCGGGCACCGTTCGTGATGTTGTCGGCGTTGTTCGCGATCAGATGGATGATCTCACCGAAACCGAGCGTGACGATCGCCAGGTAGTCACCCCGCAGCCGCAGCGTCGGCGCGCCCAGGACGACGCCGGCGAGCGCGGCGAGGACCAGCGCAATCGGGAAGACGAAGAACGGGTTGAGCACGAAAGGCGCGTGCCACGGCATCGCGGTCTGTGAGGTGAAGTAGGCCGTCGTGTAGGCACCGATGGCGAAGAAGGCGATGTAGCCGAGGTCGAGCAGGCCGGCGTAGCCGACCACGACGTTCAGGCCCAGTGCGAGCAGCGCGTAGATGCCGATGTCGTTGACCATCGACTGCTGCGCGGCGGTCGAGACGACCAGCGGGGCAATGATCGCGACCGCCAGGAGCGTCAGGTTCAGCGCGATCGGGCCGCCCCGGGTGGCGTAGGCCGCACTCACCGGCCCCCGGAGGCCGGCCGCCAGCCGGCCCGCCGCGCCCCGCAATTCGACGCCGAGTGCCAGGACGATCCACAACGCGACGGCGAGCCCCAGGTAGGGCAGGATCCGCGCGTCCAGCACCGAATCCTGAAATGCCTTCAGCGGTTTGTCGGAGCCCCCGGCCGGACCGGTCACCACCGCGGCGAGCACACCCACCAGCAGCAGTACCCCGAGCTGGCGCAGCCGGGCCAGGGAGAACAGCACGGCCGGACGCAGCAATGCGCCCGCCGGGCCGCCACCAGGCTCGCCACCCGCCCCGGCGGGCGGGAGCAGTGCCCCGGCGGTCGGCGGGCGGGCGGACGACGTCGCAGCGCTCACGCTGCCCTCCCCAGACGTTCCCCGAGCAGGCCGGACGATCGGATCATCAGGATGCCGACCAGGACCAGGAAAGCGATCACGTCCTTGTAGGACGTCTGGAAGATGTATCCGCCGTAGCTTTCCACCAATCCGAGGAGCAGGCCGCCGAGCATCGCCCCGCGCACGTTACCGATGCCGCCGAGGACCGCGGCGGTGAACGCCTTCACTCCGGGGACGAACCCCATGCTGTACGAGGCGTTGAACGTCATCGCGTACAGGAAGCCGCCGGCTCCGGCCAGCAGGCCGCCGAGCACGAACGTGACGATGATGATGCGTTCGACGTTCACGCCCATGAGAACCGCGGTGTCGGCGTCCTGGGCCACCGCGCGGATGCCCTGCCCGAGCCGGGTCCCCGCGACCAGCCGGTCCAGTCCGACCAGCATCGCGATCGCGACCGCGAAGATGACCAGCGACTGGGTGGAGACGCCCGCTCCGAACAGCGTGAACACCGTTCCGTCGGTGAACAGGTTGGGCAGGGCCACGTTCTGCCGGCCGAACTCCTTGCCGGCGAGGTTCACCGCGAACAGCGAGGCCCCGATGGCGCTGATGAGGTAGGCCAGCCGGGGGGCGGAACGGCGCCGCAGCGGCCGGTACGCCACCCGTTCGAGCGTGAAGGCGGCGAGCCCGCCGCAGATCGCGCCGGCGCCGAGACCCATGGTCACCAGGCCCACCGATTCGAGGCCGCCCGGGACCGAGCCGTCCCCGGGCAGCAGGGCGCGGGCGGCAAACAGCCCGCCGAAGGATCCCAGCATGAAGACCTCGCTGTGCGCGAAGTTAATGAGCTGAAGGACTCCGTAGACGAGAGTGTACCCGAGCGCGATGACCGCGTACAGGGAGCCGACCGTCAGACCGTCGACGGTCAGCTGCCAGAACTGGTCGAGGAAACCCATCCGTGTGCCTCGTTCACCACCAGGCGAAGCGGTGGCCGGACGTCCCACCCCCGGCCACCGCCCGCACCGACATCAGGACTTGACCAGGTCCGCGATGTTGCCGAGAACGGTGATCTGTCCGCCCTTGACCTGGTAGACGAACACGTTGGAGCCCTTGACCTCGCCGTTCGGCTCGAACGCCACGGTCTTCGTGATGCCGGGGAAGTTCACGGAACCGAACGCGCCGGCCACGGACTCCCGGGTGACGTCCTTGCCGAGCTTCTTGAAGACGTCCGCGAGGGCGAGCGTGGCGTCGTAGGCCTCACCGGAATAGGTGCCGGGCTTCGCCCCGTTGTTGACCTTCTTGTAGGACGCGACGAAGGACGCGGCCTTCGGGTCGGTGTTGGCGTCGCCGCAGGGGCAGGTGAGGTAGGCACCCTCGGCCGCGGCGGCCCCGGCCTGCGCGACGTACTGCGGGTCGAGCGAGCCGTCACCACTGATGATCTTTCTGGTGAAGCCCTTGCTCTTCAGCGCCTTCGACAGCAGCGCGAACTCGGGGTAGTAGCCGGAGTAGTAGAGGACCTCGGGCGCGGCAGCAATGATCTTCGTTGCCTCGGACGTGTAGTCCTTGGTCGGGTTGATGCCGTCGTGGGTCACGTTGACGCCCTTGGCCTTGAGCTCGGCCTCCAGCGCACCCGACAGGCCCGTGCCGTACTCGCTCTTGTCGTCCAGCGAGTACACCTTCGTCGCCTTGAGCACCGTGGCGATGTAGTCGGCCGCGGCCTTGCCCTGCACGGTGTCCGGGGCGATGACCCGGTAGAAGGTCTTGAAGCCCAGGGTAGTGAGCGCGGGGTTCGTCGCCGACGGGCTCACCGACAGCAGTCCGGCCTGGGTGTAGGCCGGCTCGCTCGCCTTGGTCGCGCCGGAGAACATCGGGCCGACCACCGCGACGACCTTGGAGTCATCGATCAGCTTCTGGGCGGCCGTCGGGCCCTGATCCGGCGAGCCACCGTCGTCGGACTCGGCGAGCTTGAGCTGGAACGGCGCGCTCGCATCCGCGTTGACCTCGGCGATCGCCGTCCGGACGCCGTAGAGGGCGTTCAGACCGAGCTGCTGGCTGTCGCCCGAGAGAACTCCCTGGAAGCCGATCGTGATGGTCTGCTTCCTGTTCGAGGACGAACCACTGTCACTCCCACAGGCCACCGCGGTCAACGCCACGGTCGCGGCAAGGGCTATCACTCCCAGGAGCGGGCGCCTACCCATGCAATTCCTCCTCCGGTCCCGCCGGACCCGACTCCGATGCCGTGGCCCGGCCCAGTCACCCCGACCCAGTCACCCCGACCCAGTCACCCCGACCCAGTCACCCCGATGCGCCCGGCCCGCGAGCCGGTGCGCCACCGCCTAGAGAATGACGGGCTGACCAGCATCAATTCGCACCGCCCCCCGGATGGGCGGGCCGGCGCACGGTGGACACGCCGACGCGATCCCGCGGAACCCGGCACCTCAGCATGGCTATGCCCAGACCGCCGGGCTGGTGCCCAGCTGTGCCGGCGGGGAGATCCAGCTCGGCGCGACGCCGGCCACAGTGGCGGCCGGGCGGATGTACGACAGGGGTCCGAACTCGCTGTTCATCGTGGCGCAGAACTCCTCGACATCCTCCCGGGTCGGGTCGGAGAGCGCGAGCGTGTCGTGGTGTCCCAGCCCCTGCAGCCAACGACCAGTCCGGGCCAGGGACACACCGACGTGCCAGCTGCCCCCCTCGGTCGCCCGGCGCGCCAGCGCGTCCAGCACCCCGTAGACGGTGAGGTAGCCGGTCGCGTGATCGAGGGCCTGTGCCGGCAGCGGCACGGGGCGGTCGGATCCGGTCACCGCCGCGGCGGCGGTCGCGATGCCGGACGCGGTCTGGACCAGACTGTCGAACCCGCGCAGACCGCTCCAGGGGCCCTGCCGTCCGTACGCGGTGATGGTCGCGCAGACGATGCCCGGCCGGATCCTGGCGACCGTCTCCGGGCCGAAGTCGAGCCGGTCGAGGGCCATCGGCCGGTAGGCCTGGAGCACCACGTCCGCCGAGGCGATCAGCTCGCGCAGCCTGCGGGCGTCCGCGGCCACCCGCAGGCTGAGGAAGGCGTTGCGCTTGCCGAACCCGGTGTCGACGAGCACCGTGTGCACCTCCGGCAGGTGGGCGGCGCCGACCCGCAGGACGTCGGCTCCGTAGGCGGCCAGCGTGCGACCGGCGACGGGACCGGCGATGACCCGGGTCAGGTCGAGCACCCGCAGACCCGCGGCCGGCGTCTCGGCCAGGGGCGCGGCGAGCACCGGGCCGTCGCCGAGCCGGCGCACCTCGACGAGGGGAAGCTCGTCGACCGCCCGGGCCTGCCTGTGCTCGCGCCATTCCCGCTCGCTGCGGGCCATGCTGGCGCACAGACCCATGGCGTGCAGCTCGAGTTCCAGCGGCTCGGCCTCGAAACGGCGGATGACCCGTTCGACGGCGGCGCGCTCGCCCGGCGTCCCAAGAAGATCCAGGATCCCGTTGCGGTGGTGCGGGAAGTTACAGTGCAGCTGGATCCACCGGTCGTCCCCGGTGCGGTAATACCCGGAGATCGCGTCCCACGGGCTCGGCGGTGGCTTGCCGGCCATCCGCAGGTACCGTTCGCTGCGGAAGACCGCGCTCGCGTGACGGGTGTCCACGGTGACCTCCGGCGGGGCCCCGCCGCCGCGGGCCGCGAGCAGGCGGCTGGCCCCGACAGCCGCGGCCGCCACCGACGCGGCCGCCATCATCGTCACCCGGTAGAGGCTGGGAAGGACGTCGGCGGGCCCGGTCACGGTCAGCCGCTCGGCGATGTCCGGATCCTGTACCAGCGACGCGACCTCGGTGACGATCTCCGAGTTCTGCCGTTGCCCCATCCACCCATCCTGTCCCACCCTGGCACGCACGCTGCGCCCCGAGCGCACCGTCGGCCGAACCGGAACAAGGCCGGCATGACCGACAAGACGATCCTGGGAGCCAAGAGCCGCAATGCACAGAAAATCCTACTTTGCGTGCTGTCCCGGCCTCCGAACTCTCGCTCGCCCCCCGGGCCGCCCAAGGCCCATTCTGGTCATGTGTAGGTACTTTCGCCATGACACCGGGCTCGCAGTCGCCCGGTCCGGGTGGTCGGCAATGGCAGGAGACACCCCGTGCGCGTGCAACGCTCGCTGTACGAGGTGCTGGACGTGCCGCCCAGCGCCACCGCCGAGCAGATCCGGCATACCTACCGCGTGGCCGCCCGCCGCACCCATCCCGGCGGCCGGTGGTTCGTCACCGGCCTTCGATCGGGTCAGACCGGTAGCCGCACGCGTAGGGAACCGGCCGGGCGCCCGCCGCCGAGCACCGTGGGCGCCCCGAGCACGGCGAGCTGAGCGAAGTCGAGCTCCAGGTGCCCGGGGGCGTCCGGACCGGGAAGAGCACCCAGGCGGGTCAGCACGGCCAGCGCAACCGGGATGCCGGGCCGCCCGCTCCCATCCGCGATCTTGACCGCGACCACGTGACCCTCGGGCGTCGCCACCACCGTGACACCCTCGGCGCCGTTCTTCGCGACGACGCCGGGTACCGCCCGCATCAGGTCGGTGTCGGACCGGCCGACACCCCCGATCAGCTCGGGATGCGCCCGCATGGCGTTGATGACCCGCCACTCGGGGCTGCCCGGCGCAGCCCGGACCATCGCCCGCAGTCCGCGGGCCAGGCCCGTGAGCGAGAACGCGAACAATGGGGCCCCGCACCCGTCCACGCTGGTCGCGACGATCTCCTCGCCGGCCAGCTCCTCGATCGTGCGCCGGATCACCTGCTGCAACGGATGATCGGGATCGGTGTAGTTCTCGATCGGCCAGCCGGCCGCTACGCAGCAGACGATCATCCCCGCGTGCTTGCCGGAGCAGTTCATCAGCACCGGCTCCGCGCGGCCCCCGGAGCGAAGGTGCGCCTGGGCCGCGGCCGGGCCCAACGGAAGATCGGCGGGACAGCGCAGGGTGTCGATGGAGACGCCCGCCACCGAGAGGATCTCCAGCACCCGCGCGAGATGCACCGGCTCGCCGCTGTGGGAACTCGACACAATGGCAAGCAGGTCACCGGGGATCTCCCGGCTCAGGAAGATGCCGTCCAGCCCGGCACGAAGCATCGCGGCGGCCTGAAGGGGCTTGACCGCCGACCGGGGGAAGATCGGGTGGTCGGGCACGCCGACGATGAGCGCACCGTCCCCGTCCCGACCGAGGCCGATGACGGTGCCGTGATGGCAACTCTCCACGAACGGCGCACCGCTGCGCAGCCCCCGGACAACCTCGGCGACCAGCTGCGGGCCCTCCGGCGGCTGCATACAGCCAGCCTACGTCGGGCCTTCTCCCGCTCACCCGTTCTCGCCACCCGCCGAATCCGACGCTTGCCTCACGACGGCCGCCTATCCC
>NZ_CDWTMO010000084.1:0-17993 GCF_977946435.1 Frankia sp. CgKIO3
CTCCCCCGGCACCGGGCACGGTCTCGCCGGCCCGGGCTCTGGTCCCGATGGCGGCCCCGGCCCCGATGGCGGCCCCGGCCCCGATGGCGGCCCCGGCCCCGGGGGCGACGGGCCCTGGTCCGCCGCGGGCCGGGACGGCTCGTCGCCCGGATCGGCGAACGGAGTCGCCGCCGCTGCCAGTGCACCCCCCGCCGGGGACGAGCCGGGTCCGCAGCGTGAGGACGAGCCGTCCCTCGACGACGAGGACGTCCCGTCCGGTCCCGGCGGGGCTCGCGGGGGCGAGGAGGCCGCCGTGTCCCTGCTGCGGAGCGGACTGGGTGCCACGATCATCGAACAGATCTCGTCCGGCTGAAGGAGACGTAGGCTCATCGACATGTCTAACCCGCAGGACCGCGCCGGGAGTGAGGCCTCCGCCGGGGGCGGGGCGCTGGGGCAACTCTTCGAACAGGCGCAGAAGATGCAGGCCGCGATCCTCGCCACCCAGGAAGACCTCGCCACCGCCCGGGTGGACGGGACGGCCGGCGGCGGCTTGGTCCGCGCCACCGTCAACGGCGGCGGGGAACTGGTCGATCTGACGATCAGCCCCGAGGCGGTCGACCCTGAGGACACCGAGACGCTCGCGGATCTGATCCTCGCGGCGGTCCGTGACGCGACCACAAACGCCCACAAACTCGCCGCCGACCGGCTGGGCGCGATCACCGGTGGCCTCGGCGCGGGCGGCCCGGCAGGTCCGGGCGGCGCCGGTGGCCTCGGCGGACTCGGCAGCCTGCTGTCCGGTGGCGGCCTCGGAGGCCCCCTTCCGGGTGGTCCGGGCCTTCCCGGGCTCGACTGACAACCGGCGGCACCGGTGTACGAGGGCATCGTCCAGGATCTGATCGACGAGCTCGGGCGGCTGCCCGGCATCGGTCCCAAAAGTGCCCAGCGGATCGCGTTTCATCTGCTGGCCGCCGACCCCGTGGACGTCCGCAGGCTGGCCACCGCCCTGACCGAGGTCAAGGAGAAGGTCCAGTTCTGTCGGAGCTGCTTCAACGTGGCGCAGTCGGAACTGTGTCGGATCTGCGCCGATCCCCGCCGCGATCCGAGCTCGATCTGTGTGGTCGAGGAACCCAAGGACGTCGTGGCGATCGAACGCACCCGCGAGTTCCGGGGGCGGTACCACGTGCTCGGGGGCGCAATCAATCCCATCGGCGGTGTCGGTCCCGACGACCTGCACATCCGGGAACTCGTCGCCCGCCTGGCGGACGGCACGGTGACCGAACTGATCCTCGCCACCGATCCGAATACCGAGGGTGAGGTCACCGCGTCCTACCTGGCCCGGCAGATCGCTCCGATGGGCCTAAAGGTCACCCGCCTCGCCAGCGGCCTGCCCATGGGCGGTGACCTCGAATGGGCGGACGAAGTGACCCTGGGACGCGCCTTCGAGGGACGCCGCGTCGTCAGCGCCTGACACCCCGGC
Source organism: Frankia sp. CgKIO3 (assembly GCF_977946435.1). Classification (NCBI taxonomy): domain Bacteria; kingdom Bacillati; phylum Actinomycetota; class Actinomycetes; order Frankiales; family Frankiaceae; genus Frankia; species Frankia sp. CgKIO3. The sequence continues at coordinate 1,457 of NZ_CDWTMO010000084.1, forward strand.
CTGCTGTCACCGGTCCCGCCCCGAAGCCACCCCGGCTCCACCGGCCCGCCGCCGGTCCCGCGTCGGGTTCGCCGGGGCCGCTGCGGCCGCTAGAACCCCAGGATGGGGGCGTAGGCCGAGCTGGGAATCGAGGCCAGGGTCAGCAGGACCACGCTGACGTCAAGATGGTCGGCCTCGGCGCTGAACACGGCATGTAATCCTCTGGTGCGGTAGATCCGTACCCCGGGATCCCGGACGACCTGTACTCCGAAGACGTTCGTCGCCCGTATCCACCAGACCCGCCCGGCCGCCCGGACCCTGACCTGACGGGCGTCCCGGCGCAGCCCGGTCGTGAGCCGGGCGAGTCGGGTGGCCGGCAGGCGGGGCTGATCCAGATAGCCGATGATGTCACGGTCGGAGCCGTGCACCACCAGCCGGACCGGCCGAGCCGCCGAACCCGGCTCGACGAGGTCGGCCTCCGCCGAGATCTCCCGGTCCCGCGGATACATCTCGGCCGCCCAGATCCCCTCGCCGTGCAGGACCCGTTTACCCTGCGGGCCGGCCCCGGGACGGCCGCGGGGCACCATGCCGCCGATGATCCGCCCGGCCCCTTCCAGCCGCCACGGGACGGAGACGACCACCCCCGACGGCACCGGCGTGGCCAGGTCGCAGACGGCTGGTAGGTGGCATATGCGTAGATCACGGACGCGCCTATCCATCCACACCGCTCAGGTCTCCGGCGCCGCGACGCCCCGGACCCACGCCGCCGCGGTACCCCGGACCGCCCGGCGAACCGCCGTCCTCACCGGAGGACATCCCGGTAGCTTCTCGCACCCACGCCACCCAAACCTCAAAATTGATTACTCTAAGTTATCTCCCTTACGCTACAGCAACCCTTCATCCATGGATTGTTGCCGAGTCGTTCCGCTACGCGGCCAGATGCTACGAAGCGCACCGATCTACCCATGATGCGCATTCGCCCGAGCATCTGCGCGGGCATCCGATGAATTCGTCGGCTCGCGCGTCGGCGTGGGAATCGGCCGGAGCATCGACGAACGCATCGAGACGGGCGGCAGCAAGAGCATTCAGAGAAGGTGGGACGGCGTCCGCGCGCACCTTCGCGCGAGCATCGGACGCCCGGATCCGATCCCGGGAGCGGTGGTACCCGCGCCCCCCAAACACGGAGACCACCAGGCGACCACTAATGGTGATCGCCGGAAGGCTCCACCATCACCCCGCGGTACGCATCCTCCAACCGGGACGTCAGGGTAGGAGGTACCCGGCGAACGCTCTGCCATCCGTCTGCCACCAGGAGGTCCTGAAACATGATCATCAGCTCACACGTCGGGGCGGGCGCTTTCGTGGGCATGGCGATCCGGCATCCGATGTCCGCCCTCGCCGCCGGCTTCGTCTCGCACCTGGTCATGGACGCGTTGCCCCACTGGGGAACGGGTCCGAACACCGAGCCGGAATGGCTGCCGATCGCACGCAAGGACGGCGTGGCAGGGCTCGCGGCCATGGCCTTGTTGACGGCGTCCGCCCCCGCCGGGCGCCGACTCGCCGTCCTCGCCGGCATGACCGGTGCCTGCCTACCGGACACCGACAAGGTGGGCCGGTACTTCGTCGGGGTGAGTCCCTGGCCGAGCCGGTTCGACCGTTTCCACGAAGCGATCCAGAACGAGGCCCGGCACCGCCTGCCGCGCGAGATTGCGACGGCCGCCGTACTGACCACCGCGGGCACCCTGCTCCTGCGCCGACTCGCGACCCGCGGCGACTGAACGCGGAAGCTCAGCGCGCCTCTCCCGGCGAGGTCGCCGAACTCCCGGTCCCTCCCGGATCTACGAACCAGATCCGGAAGGTCCGGCCCCGGCAGGACGGTCCGGCACCGGCAGGACAGGCAAAACGGTCAGGGCAGCAGCACGGCCGCGCCGGTGACCCGGTCGGCGGCGAGGTCGGCGAGGGCCCGGTCGGCCGCGGACAGCGGGTAGGGCGACACGGTCACCGCAAGCCGGTGCTCGGCGGCGATCGCCAGGAACTCCTCACCGTCGGTGCGAGTGTTGGCGGTCGTGCTGCGGACGGACCGTTCCTGAAACAGATGGTCGGAGTAGACGAGCGGCGGGATGTCGCTGAGGTGGATGCCCGCGATGGACAGCGTGCCGCCGCGGTCGAGCGCGGCGAGCGCCACCGGCACCAGGTCACCCACCGGGGCGAAGAGCACAGCCGCGTCCAGCGGCTCGGGCGGTGCGGCATATGCCTCGCCCGCCGAGGCGGCGCCGAGTTCCAGAGCGAGCTCGCGGGCCCGCGCCGAGCGCGTCATCACGTGGACGGTGGCGCCCTGGGCGATCGCCACCTGGGCGGCGAGATGAGCGGACGCGCCGAACCCATAGATGCCGAGCCGCCCGCCGGGCGGCAGCTCCGCCCGGCGCAGCGCCCGGTAGCCGACGATGCCGGCACACAGCAGCGGGGCAAGCTCCGCGTCGCTGTAGCCGTCGGGCAGCCGGTAGGCATAGTCGGCGCGCACGCAGGCGTACTCGGCGTAGCCGCCGTCGACATCCCATCCGGTGTAGGTCGAGGCCGGGCAGAGGTTCTCCGCTCCGCGCCGACAGTACCCGCAGGTCCCGTCGGTCGAGGCCAGCCAGGCGATACCCAGCCGGTCCCCTGTCCGCACGCCGCTCACCCCATCGCCGACCGCGTCGACCCGTCCGACGACCTCATGTCCGGGCACGGTGCGCGGTCGGTGCGGCGGGAGGTCACCCTCTGCGAGGTGAAGATCGGTACGGCAGACTCCGCAGGCGTCGACGTGGACCCGAACCTGGCCCGGCCCTGGCCGGGGCACGGGCAGCTCGGCCGGGCGCAGCGGGCGGGTGCTCATCGGCCCGGGAGCGACTACTTGCCAGGCACGCATTGCCAGGCACGCACCCGCTCGGGTAGCTCAGATGTTGACACCATGATCGCGCGCCAGACCACCGAGGTCGTTGTGGCCCTGACCGACGGCGCGGAACTTCCAGTCGGCGCCGTTGCGGTAGACCTCGCCAAAGATGACGACGGTTTCGGTGGAGTAGTCCTCGGACAAATCGTAGCGGACCAGCTCGTTTCCACCCTGGTCGACCACGCGGATGTAGGCGTTGCGCACCTGGCCGAAGTTCTGGTTCCGGTTCACCGCGTCGTAGATGGAAACCGGAACGATAATCCGGTCAATGTCGGCTGGAACCAACGCAAGGTTGACGATAACGGACTCGTCGTCCCCCTCGCCCTGCCCGGTCAGGTTGTCACCGGTGAGCGTGATCGCCCCCTCGGGGGACGCGAGGTTGTTGAAGAAGATGAAGTAGCCGTCGTTGAGGACCTTGCCGTCCGCCCGGACGCCGATGGCAGAGGCGTCCAGGTCGAAATCGGTCCCGGTGGTCGTGCGGGCGTCCCATCCGAGCCCGACGTTCAACGCGGTGAGCTGGGGGGTGCCGGCCTCGGCGGCCTGCTTCGTGAGGCTGACGTTGCCGCCCTTGGCAAGGCTGACTGCCATTGAGGATCGTCCTTCCTGAGCTGGTCCTCGGCGTCGGGGACCATCGCGTGGACCGCGTGCGTCGCAGTCGGTCGTGCGGGTGAGCCAGTCGTGCGGGTGAGCCGTGGTGCGGATGTCATCACCCTGGCACACCGGAAGGAATACGCCCAGCACCCCGTCGCCGGGGCGACATCGTCCCGGCGGCGGAAAAGGGGCACCGGACCAGATCCCGGCACGAACCGCCAGGCAAGGCCACCGGGCGACCGCGCTCGGTTAGCGGCCGCGCTCGGTAACCTGGCTGCCATGGCGCTCTTGGTCGCGAAGTTCGGTGGGTCCTCCGTTGCCGACGCGGACCGCATCAAACGAGTCGCTGAGCGAATCGTGGAGAACCGGCGGGCCGGCAACGACGTCGTCGTGGTGGTCAGCGCGATGGGTGACACCACCGACGAACTTCTCGATCTGGCCGAACAGGTCTCGCCGCTTCCGCCCGCCCGGGAGCTCGACATGCTGCTCACCGCCGGTGAGCGGATCTCGATGGCGCTGCTGGCCATGGCGATCACCACCCTCGGCGCCGAGGCCCGCTCGTTCACCGGCTCCCAGGCCGGAGTCATCACTGATTCGGTGCACGGCAAGGCGCGCATCATCGACGTTACCCCCGGGCGGATCCGCACCGCCCTGGACTCCGGCGCGATCGCGATCGTCGCGGGCTTCCAGGGTGTGAGCCAGGACACGAAGGACATCACCACGCTCGGTCGAGGCGGCTCGGACACGACCGCGGTGGCGCTCGCTGCCGCGCTGGGAGCGGACGCCTGCGAGATCTACACCGATGTGGACGGCGTGTTCACCGCAGACCCGCGCATCGTCCCCGACGCCCGCCGCATCGACACGATCTCCTATGAGGAGATGCTGGAGATGGCGGCCTGCGGCGCGAAGGTCCTCATGCTGAGGTGCGTCGAGTACGCCCGCCGTTACAGCGTCCCCGTGCATGTCCGATCGTCCTTCTCGGCGAAGCCGGGCACGTGGGTCACCGAGATTCCGGAGGAACAGCTCGTGGAACAGGCCATCATCCGTGGGGTCGCGCACGACCTCAGCGAGGCGAAGGTGACGGTCGTCGGATGCCCGGACAAGCCCGGGGTGGCGGCGGCGGTGTTCCGGGCCGTGGCGGAGACCGACGTCAACCTGGACATGATCGTTCAGGTCGGCTCGGTCGCCGGGTCGGGGCGGACGGACATCTCGTTCACCCTGCCCAAGGCGGATGGACGTACCGCGCTCACCGCGCTCACGAAGGTCCAGAGCAAGATTGGCTTCGAGCGCACCCTCTACGACGACCACATCGGCAAGCTGTCGCTGATCGGCGCGGGGATGAAGTCACACCCGGGAGTGTCCGCCCGGTTCTTCGGCTCCCTCGCCGACGCAGGGGTCAACATCGAGATCATCTCCACCTCTGAGATTCGCATCTCAGTGGTGGTGCGCGACACCGACCTCCCGCTCGCCGTGCGGGCCGTGCACGGCGCCTTCGACCTGGGTGACCCGGACGGCGGGGCGATCGTGTACGCGGGAACCGGACGATGACGTTGGCGACGTCGCAGGTCCTCGAGACGGCGGCACAGCGCGGCAGCTGGACACGCCGCGGCGGCACAGTGGCGAATCAGGAGGATGGATCGTGACGAGTAACGAGGCGGGCCGGCGACCGACGCTCGCAGTGGTGGGAGCGACCGGCGCGGTCGGCACGGTGATGCTGTCGCTGCTCGACGAACGCCCCGGCATCTGGGGAGAGATCCGGCCGATCGCCTCGGCCCGATCGGCGGGGCGGACGGTACGGGTGCGCGGCGCGGGCGTCGTCGTCCAGGCCTTGGCACCGGAGGTCTTCGACGGCGTGGATGTGGCCGTGTTCGATGTTCCCGACGAGGTCTCCGCCCGGTGGGCACCGGTGGCGGCGGCCCACGGCGCGGTCGCGGTCGACAACTCCGGCGCGTTCCGGCTGGACGCCGACGTGCCGCTGGTCGTGCCGGAGGTGAACGCCGACCAGATTCCCGCGCGGCCGCGGGGCATCATCGCGAACCCGAACTGCACCACCCTGTCGATGATCGTCGCGGTCGGCGCCCTGCACCGGGCGTTCGGGCTGGAGTCGATGTTCGCGGCCTCCTACCAGGCCGCGAGCGGTGCCGGGCAGGCCGGCATCGACGCCCTCTACGACCAGCTCACCGTCGTCGGTGGCACCCGCGAGCTGGGGCGGACCGCCGGTGACGTGCGTAAGGCCATCAGTGAGGACGGCCTCGGCCCGTTCCCGGCGCCGCTGGCGCTCAACGTCGTGCCCTGGGCCGGTTCGCTGAAGGACGGTGGCTGGTCCTCGGAGGAGTTCAAGGTCCGCAACGAGTCCCGCAAGATCCTGGGTATCCCGGATCTGCGGGTGTCGGCTACCTGTGTCCGGGTGCCGGTCATCACCACGCACGCGGTCGCGGTGCACGCCCGCTTCACTCGGCCGGTGACGGCGGACGAGGCGCGCACGGTGCTGCTGAACGCTCCTGGCGTCGCCGTCGTCGACGATCCGTCAGCCGGCGAGTTCCCGACCCCAGCCGACGTCGTCGGAACGGACCCGACCTGGGTCGGCCGAATCCGGCAGTCGCCGGACGACCCGCACGAAGTCGCGCTGTTCCTCTGCGGGGACAACCTGCGCAAAGGCGCCGCGTTGAACACCCTGCAGATCGCCGAACTTCTCGTGGCCGACGAAGCGATCGGCGGCTGACAAGCCGGCCCACACCAAACCGACATCACGTCTGATGCGAGACCTACGCGGCTCCACCGGTGAGGAGTCGAGCTGTACCTTTAATCAGGCGTTAAGTTTTTGGCCGAGAACCACGCCATGCGGGAACCGATGAACGCCCCGCGCTTTCCGGCTCGAGAAAATGATCGAGACAGCCAGGAAAAACATACCTTCTACCGAACTGGCCGAGAAGCGGTCAGCCCGCCCCAGGAGGACCCTTGGGCGGGCTAGCCGTTGAAGTCTCTCGTGGCTCAGACGACGCGGACGGCGTCGGCCTGCGGACCCTTCTGACCCTGGGTCACCTGGAACTCGACCCGCTGGCCCTCCTCAAGTGCCTTGTAACCGTCCATCTGAATCGCGCTGTAGTGAACGAAGACGTCGGAACCGCCGCCGTCCACGGAGATGAAGCCGAAGCCCTTCTCCGAGTTGAACCACTTCACCGTGCCCTGAGCCACGTGCCGTTCTCCCTGCTGGTGCAGTCAGGACCCGCACCGCGCGGGCCCCGGGCCGAACGTCAGGAAGCTGCAAGAGACCCTGACGTTGTTCCGCCGCGCCTCGGTTGAGACGCGAACCGCCGAACTCCGGCCAGGGACGACGCTACACGGACGGAGGCCTTCGCGGGAGTCCTCCGGGCAAGGAAGTCCGCTTCATGCCCCGGTCACAGAACAACGCAGCAGGTCCGGCCGCAGGCAGCTCCACCCGTCCCGTCCGGCAATCCGTCGAGCTGACAGGGATTTCCTGAGCGTGCCGGCCCGTGGCGGATGGTCGTGCGCCCGATGGCCCGGATGTGGCGCACGGATGGGTGACGCGGAGGAGGTAATCGGTCAGACCACGGCAGAGCCCACCCGGCACGGCCCCGGGTCAGCGGATCCAGCGGCGGTGCCGGGCCGCCGAGATCGCGGGCCACGCATCGAAGAAGTCTCGTTCCGCCATGCGTGCCCGGCACTCCTCCAGGCCCAGCAGGACACCCAGAGTAAACGCGGTGGGGGCGCCCTGGGCCTGCGCTGCCGTCCCCCAGTCCCCCAGCAGCCTGCGCGCGACGGTGGCGTCCTGATGGGTTCCGAGCAGCTCCTGCGCGATCTGGGCCTGCTCGACCAGCCGCGCCGCGTCATTCCCGTACAGCGGCGCGACGGCCTCCGCCGCGTACCGCAACCGCTTGGCCTGCTTGCGGGCGGAATGCAGCAGTTCGTCCCGTTCCTGGCCGACCTTCAGAGCGGTCGCGGCGCGGACCTTCTTCGCCAGCTTCCGGTCGGCGCCGAGCAGCAGGTCGGGAAGGGCCTTGCCGGCCGGACGGACCGCCGCGGGGGTGAGCGGGCCCCGCAGCAGGGTGAGCAGGTTGGAGACGAGGGCGAAGTACCGGTCACTGCGCAACATGGCCAACGCCTCCGCCCGGCCGTTGGCCGTGCCGGCGCCGAGGTGCGCGGTGACCGTCTTGTGCACGGGCCCCGCGACCAGCTCGGTGGGCAGCTCCGCCAGGCGGGTCTCGAAATAAGCGGCCTGGACCTCGGCGTCGCGGGCGCCGGAGAGCGCGCCGGCGAGGTCCCGCAGCTCGCCGTCCAGGAAGAGCGCTCTCTCGGGCGGGAACAGCGGCGCGAACGTCCGCAGGGTGCTGCGGGCCCGACGGCAGGCGACGCGCATCTTGTGGACCGCCTCGGGCTCGTCGAGCCGCACCCGCGGATCGGCCGCGAGCAGGGCACGCGCCTGTTCGATCAGGTAGGCCCGTACCACCTCGCCCGCCGGCGTCCTGCGTCGTGGCTTGCGCGGCGGCGAAGGGACGTCCGGCCTGGGGCCGGCGGCCAGCGCCTCACCCAGGACCCGCGCGAGCTTCGAGGAGTCCACCGCCGGGGTGGCGCCCGCGGCCGTGAGCAGACCGGCGACCTCGTCGAGCACCTCGGGCCCGCCGTCGACGAGTTCGACCTCGATCTCCCGCCAGCTGCTCAGTACCGTCTTCTCCCCCAGAGTCTGCGCGGAGACCTGGTCATCGACGACCTCGGCCAGGTCGACTCCGACCGTGCCCCGCAGCCGGCGCGCTGTCCGCAGCGTCCGCAGCCTGGCGACCGGCCGCAGCTCGGCGCCGCGCAGATGGACCGACACCAGATCGACAAACTCCGCGGGAGGGCTGTACCGCGGGCCCAGGGTCACCCCGCCCACGCCCTCGTCGAGCGGGAGCTCGTCCCGCTCCCCCACCCGGACGGGCAGCTTGAGGTGCCATCCGGCGTCCGCTCCACCGGTCCGACGCCGCAGTGTGATCTTGTTACGGGCCAGCCGGAGATCGTCGCTGTCGTAGTAGACGGCCTCCAGACTGACGGTCTTGCGGGTGCGCGCGGTGGCGACGCCCGCGACCTCCCCTAGCTTCGGGAGCACAAAGGTCGGTTCGACCGAGAACTTGCGCTCGATCTCGCGGATTCCGTTGACCATCGGTCCTCCCCGACCAGCCATACCGCGGCAGGCACTCGACGGCTACGCCTTCCGGCGCCCCGAACCCGCCAACGTTGACGTCCTCGAACGATCCACCGCCCCGCGGTGCACCATTGAGATATGCATCGTACGCCCAGCAGACGATCTATATTTCCCCACCCGTAACCTTAGCGCGACGCCGGGATCCAGGAGATCTTTCCGACCAACGCCACGTATCCGACGAACGCGACGGTGTCGATGAGTGCGTGGGCGATGACGAGCGGCAGCACCCGGCCGGTCCGCTGGAACAGCCGGCCGAACAGCAGGCCCATCGCGAGGTTGCCGGCGAACCCACCGAGCCCCTGGTAGAGGTGATAGGAACCGCGGAGCAGGGCGCTGGCCGCCAGCGCCCGGTTGGCCGTGACACCAAGTTCACGCAGCCGTACCAGCAGATACCCGGTGACGATGACCTCCTCGGCGAGGCCGTTCTGCGCCGCGCTGAGGACCAGGACCGGCACGCGCCACCACACGTCCGGCAAGCCCGACGGCGCGACGGTGAGGTTCGCCCCGCTGTGCCACGCCAGGAGGTAGAGGCCCAAGCCGAGCCCGCCGACCCCGGCCGCGATCGCCGCTCCCCGGCCGGCGTCGCGACCGGTGTGCCGGCCGTCCAGGCCGATCGCCCGCGGTCCGCCTCCGTGCCTCGTCAGCAGGTATACGGCGAGCAGCGCCGGCACCAGCCCGGTGACCAGGTCAGCGAGTTGGAGCGCGAGGTCCAGCCAGGGCCGTCCCGGCGCCGCCGAGGTGTTCAGCCGGGCCACCTGGGAGCGGACGGGGCCCGGCCGGGTCAGCACCCCGACGTAGCGGATGACCGCGAACAGCGCCGAGGTGGCGAAGGAGACCCCGAGCACGAGCCAGATCTCGACGACGAGCTGCCGGCGGGTGAGCGGCTCGCCCGCGATGACCGGCGCCTGAGCGGGGGCAGAGGTCACGCGACGACCGTAGCCCACCGCCACGGCGGGCCGGTCCGATCACTCCGCCGGCCCGATCACTCCGCCGGTTCTGGTCGGGAGAACAGCCGGAACAGCATCATCAGGGACGGCACGAGCACCACCAGACCGCCGACGATGGCGAACAGCATGGCCCGGATGTTCGCCGTCGGCGCCGCGGCCGTGTCGACCGTGGCCTGCCCGACCACCAGGTCCGGGTACTGGGCCACCGCCCAGCCCCAGAGCATCGCGCCGACGGCGAGACCGGCCGCGATGCGGGCGGCACCGAACTGCTCGCGCCAGAGTGCGACGAGGGCGCCGATCCCGCCGAGGGTGGACAGGGCGACCAGGGGAAGCGAGCGGTCCCTGAACCGGCCGGCGACCTCCGGGGCGTCCGCCCACAGGAGGGGCAGCAGGATCGCGGCGAGTGCACCGCAGAGCACGGCGCCGCCGATGGCCCGCCGGCGGAAGTCGGCCACCAGGTGCGCGGTGGCCGGGGAGGATGCGGCGTCCCGGCAGAGGTAGACGGCGGTGAGGAAGGCCGTCGCGGCAACCGCGAAGGCCCCGCAGACGAGCCCGAACGGGCTGCGCACCGGCGCGAACGGGTCGTCGGTCGACAGATCACCGCTGGCCAGGGCCGCACCGGCCATCCCGAGCGCGAACGGGGCGATCGTCGAGGACACCGCGAAGACGTGCCCCCACCAGTGGTCGGGACCGGCCCCACCCGCCCCGTAGGACCGGTACACGTACGCGGCACCACGCAGCACGATGCCGACGAGGGCCACGGACAGCGGCACCTCCAGGGAGGAGCCGATCACCCCGTAGGCCTCGGGAAACCCGCTGAACATCGCCACCACGATGAAGATCAGCCAGACATGGTTGGCCTCCCACACCGGGCCGAGTGATGCCGAGATCAGTTTCCGCTGGTCGCCGGCGTGCCGTCCGCGTGCCAGCAGGTCCCACACCCCGCCACCGAAGTCCGCGCCACCGAGCAGCGCGTAGGCGGTGAGCCCTGCCACCATGATGATCAGAAGAAGGTCAGCGCTGGTCATCAGTCTTCTCCCCGCCCGCCGAAACCGGTGGTGCCGTCGGATCCCGTTCCCGTTGTCTCACCCGGGTGCGCCGAACCTCGGGATCCCTCGGGACCGCCGCCGGTGCGCCGCCTGCCGGACACCGGCGGTTCGACCGGCGGTTCGACCGGCAGTTCAACCGCCGGTTCAACCGGCGCAGGTTCGGGCCGCGGCTTCGGGATGGACGGCGAATCGGAATCGGTTGTCCGCCCGGACCTGGCCGGGCTCGCCTCCCCCGCGCCGTGAACGGCCGTGCGGTGGACGCCCGCGGCGGGCCGCCCGGACCGGATCTCCGCGACGGCCGGGCCGCCGGTGGCCATCCGGCGCAGGATGAGGATCAGCGCACCCGCGAGCCCCAGGTACAGGACCAGGGAGCCGGCAAACATCGGCGCGACCCCGTCGGCGCCCGTCACCGCGTCGTGAACCCGCATATGACCGCCCACGATCCACGGTTGACGACCACCCTCGGTGACCTCCCAGCCAGCCATCATCGACAGCGCGGACGCCGGTCCCGGCGGCGCCGGCGGATGACGGCGGCACCGGTCAGGGCGGACAGTCCGATCAGCGCAGAACCGAACCCGACCATCGTCGCGAACGACCCGTGCACCAGCAGGCCGTTCGGGCGCTCGTCCGGCGGGGCGGCGTCCATACCGGTGATCACGTGATCGGTGCTGAATCCCTCCATCAACGAGAGCAGACCGGGGATCTCCAGCCCGTAGCGGACCTCGCCGCTCTTGTCGTCGTAGAACCCGCCGAGGGTCAGCGGCGCGTGCGACCTGGTGTGGTAGAGCTCTTCCATCGCGGCCAGCTTGAACGGCTGGTTGGCCCCGACGACCCGGGCCGCCCAGTCCCCCACGATCAGCTGAAGCGGCGCGCAGACCAACACCACCGCCAGGCCGATCCGCAGCCCGCGCTGGTGGTAGGCGTCGCGGCGACCGCGCAGCATGCCGACCGCGTAAATACTGGCGACGGCCCCGCCGGTGCACATCAGCGCGGCCAGCAGCATGTGGACCAACTGGGGCGGAGTCCCCAGACTCAGAAAGGGCGCGAACGGCTCGGCGGCGACGACCTTGCCGTTCACCTCGGTGATCCCCCGTGGCACGTTCATCCAGGCGTTCACCGTGATGATGAACAACGTCGACAGGGTGCCGGAGATAGCGATCGGCCACAGCGTGAGCCAGTGCGCGCGCGGCGACAGGCGCTTCCAGCCGTACAGGTACATCCCGACAAAGATCGCCTCGGTGAAGAACGCAAAGCCCTCCAGGGAGAACGACAGCCCGAGCGCACTGCCGTACTTCGACATGAACGCGGGCCAGAGCAGGCCGAACTCGAACGACAGCACCGTTCCCGAGACGGCCCCGACCGCGAACAGCACGGCGAATGCCCGCGACCACTTCTTCGTGAGCGCCAGCCAGGTCTCGTCACCGGTCCGCACCCAACGCCCCTCGGTGTAGATCAGCAGCCACGGCATGCCGACCCCGAACACGGCGAAACAGATGTGAAACGCGAGGGAGAACGCTGTCTGGGCGCGGGCAAGGTCGACGGCATCAGCGGCGAGAACCATGCGCACAGCTCCTTCGGTGGACCGCGAGGGGAAAAATCGGCCGAGAGCCAATCGATCCTCTACGAGGCATGGAGGTTTCTACGGTATGTAGCCAATTCTCCTGGCGACGAGCAAAGCGCAGTGAGCTCGATGACATGGTCAAGACCGACGGCACCACCGACGGCGCTGTCGAGACGTGCGCCACGGTCGACGGCACGGGGCGGGACCGGAAGACGCCTCCATTGCAGCTGTCAACCTGTTCGATTGATGGCCCGTTCGGCGGATATATAGTTTTATAAGTTATAAAGATGTTTCCTTTTAAAGAAATTCGGGCCGCATAAACGGCGGCGGATCAGTCAGCCGGCGGGTTCGCACTGGTCCGGAGAGCCGGGCGCCGGGTGGGAGCCGGGAGGCAGATCGGGGGCCGGAAGGCCGGTTCCTCCCCGACGGCCGGCACCGTTGCCGCGTGGCTGTGACGCAACAGGCCTCAACGAAGCACCCCGTTCGGTCCCACGAATGTTCTACGCCACGTAGGATTGGCACCATGGCGCGCCTGGGTGACCTCGAACGGTCGGTCATGGACGTGTTGTGGGCGAGCGACGACTGGCTGACGGCCCGTGAGGTCGCCAGTCGTCTCCAGCATGAACGCGATCTCGCGTACACCACCGTGCTGACCGTGCTCGAACGGTTGGAACGGAAGGGATTCGTGCGGCGTCAGCGTTCGGCGCGTGCGCATCGCTACGCGGCCAGCGACAGTCGCGAGGCCGTCGTGGCCGAGGCGATGATGGAAGCGCTCGGCACGGCGGACGATCGTGGTTCCGCCCTGGTCCGCTTCGTGGGGTCGGTGTCCGCGGAGGAGGCCGAGATCCTTCGCCGTGCCCTGGAACCCGCTGGTCCCGGGGAACCCGGCATCTTCGTGCCTGACGGAGAGGTCCCGCAGGCCGAGGATCCGTACACGGAGGCCCGGCGCGGTCCGGCGATCGGCGACCCGCCCCGCAACGACCCGGAGCAGATCGTTCCGGTAGCCACCGACTCGGATCGAACGGCCCAGATTCCGCCCGACCACCGGTAGCGTTAGCCGGGACATGACGACCGCGGCACTTCTCGCCCTGTTCGCGGGCGTGTTGGCCTGGCCGGTCCCACGCCTGCTGGCCGCCGCGCGCTGGCCCTACCGATGCCCACGGGCGGCGATCGTGCTCTGGCAGGCGGTCGGTCTGGCCGGCGGGGTGTCGGCGCTGCTCGCGGCGATCGCGTTCACCGTCTCGCCGCTGTCCAACGACACCCCGACCGCCATCGCCGACCATCTCGACAACATCGCGGCCAGCGCGCCGCTGACGGGCCTGGGTCTGGTCAACCTCATCGGCCTCGCCGTGGCGGCGGCCTTGGCCTCCCGACTGTTCGGGGTGCTCGGCACCTCCACCGCAGCCACTCTTCGCGAGCGTCACCGACACCGCGACCTGGTCGATCTGGCCGGCCGTCGGCATCGCCGGCACGAGACCTGCGTCCCACCCGACCATGCGTCCCATCATTCCGGCACAGCCGCGGACTCTGGCACAACCGCAGGCCCCGGCACAGCCGTCGGCGGCGGGGGCGCAACCGGCTGCTGCCTGTGCGAACGCCGGGACCGGTCCGGCATCCTGCTGCGTATCCTCGATCATCCCGTCGCGGTCGCCTACTGCGTGCCGGGGGTGCGGCACGCCCGGGTCGTGGTTTCCCGCGGGCTGCTGAACACCCTCGACGCCACCGAACTGGACGCCGTGCTCGCCCACGAGGCGGCCCACGTCGCCAGTCGTCACGACCTCGTCATCCAGCCGTTCGTCGCATGGGAGCGGACCTTCCCGTTCCTGGGCCCGGCCAGGGAGGCGACCGCGGCCGTCTCGCTCCTCGTCGAGATGCTCGCCGACGACGCGGCGGCCCGGCAGACAAGCCACCGATCGCTCGCGCGGGCCCTGGCCCGGCTGGGCGGGGCAAGGGCACCGGTCCCCGCCGGGGCGCTGGGGATCATCGGTTCTCCGGCCACCGTGCTGCCCGCGCTCGGCTCCCACGATCCCACGGCGGTCGACGTCCGCGATTCCAGCCCGCCCAGCCCAGGCGCCGACCGGCCAGATCCCGGCGGGCCCCATCCCGACGGGCCAGACCCCGGCGGTCCCCACCTCGGCGATGCGGCGCCCGGCCGGACACGACCGGTCGGCGGCGGCCCCCGGCGCGGCACGGCCAATCCGGTCATCTCGCGGATCGCCCGGCTCCTCGACCCGCCAGAAGTGCCGTGGTGGATGCCGCCGTGCGCCTACTTCGGGGCGATCATCGTGCTCGCCGCGCCCCCGCTCATTCTCCTGGTCGGCTGACAAGACCCCAGTACGGGGCGTCCGGCCCCCGGCGACAAGACACCGATCAGCAACGTTGCGCCATAGCTCGACAACGGAAGGCGATAATCTCTACTTTTTTTATTGACAAGCTGAGGAATGATAGCTACTATCAGCGTCATGAGCCGGCACCCGCTTCTGGTCTGCCGTGCACACATTGACTTTCATCGCGTCGCGAGCGCGCTCTGTCGCCCTCACCATCGATCCCGCTGATCATCAGACTCCGTTCCGCTGACTGGCATCCGTCACCGTAAGCCCCCGGCGCCCGGTGACGGCACCTGCCGTCTCGTGCCCGAGCCAGCCAACAGCAGCCGACCTGATGTCAGCGAAGAGTGGGCCCCTCCCTCCGGTCCACCGTCCTTGTGGTCAGCCGTGCCCCCGGTCCTGACTTCTCCGTGCGTTCCACCTGCCTGTGTTTGCACGCCTTGCGCGTGCGCGGCGACGAGAGGCCCGCCCCGTCGGCCGCGCGGTCGCATCACGAGGAGGTTCTCCGTGCCCGTACGCGACAAGGCGCCAGTACGCGACAAGATGTCGGCGCGGGAAACGCTGCCGGCGCAGGGAAGGCCGCGGGCCGCGGCGGGGGCCGTCTCCAGGCTCGGAGCCGGGAGAACCACTGCCGGCGGCACGGGCAGCCCAGGCGGCTCCGGCGGCCCCCAGTGATTACGGTGCCCCGGGTGGCTCCGCGGGCTCCGCAGGCTCCGCGGCGGCGATCCTGCGGGCGGTCCTCGACCACGGTCCGGTTGCCCGCACCGCCATCGGGAGGGCAACAGGGCTCAGTCCGGCGGCGGTCTCCCGGCAGACGGCCGGGCTGATCTCCCTGGGTCTGCTCCGGGAGCTTCCCGCTTCCTCGCTGGCTCCCCGGGCCGGGCGGCCGCACGTGCCCCTGGACGTGGACACCGACCTTCATCTGGCCTGCGCCGTCCCGTTCGTCACCTTCAGCCTTGTCGACCTGCGTAGACAGGTGGTGGCGCGGGAGCAGTTGCCGCGGGAAGGTGGCCCGGCGGACGTCCTTCGGATGATCGCCCGACATCTGCCCGGCTTCCTCGCCCGGCATGCCCGGGGTAACCGTGTCCTCGGCCTCGGCGTCGTCACCGGCGGCCGGGTCGACCCCGACCTCGGCGTGGTGATCGAACACGAGCCCCTGGACCGGCATGACGTGCCGGTCCGGGAGGTGCTGGCGGCGGCCACGGGCATGCCGGTGCACGTCGACGGGCACGCCCGCGCCCTGGCCCAGGCGGAGATCCTCTTCGGTGACCCGCGCGCCCGGCGCAGCCTGCTGCAACTGTTCGTCGGCAACGTGGTCGACGCCGCGTTCGCCACCGACGGATCGGTGCACATCGGACCGCACTCCGCCGCGGGCGGCATCGCTCACCTGCGGCTCGCCGACAGCGACGCCCCGTGCCGCTGCGGCCGGTCGGGCTGCGCGCAGGCGGCGCTGTCGGAACGGACCATGCTGCTGCGGGCGGCCCAGGACGGGATCATCTCTCGTCCGGACCTGCAGGTGCTGCTGCACGCCGGGCTCGCCGGCGACCCGCGCGCGCTGTCGCTGTTGCGCGCCAGGCTCCGGCTGGTGGATCGAATGATCAGCCTGCTTATGGACATGATGGACCCGGAAATCGTCGTTCTCACCGAGGCCGCCACGCTCTCCCTGCCGGATCTGTTGGTCGACCTGCACGAGGAGATCGCCGCGCACTCACGCGTGTACACCGATCCCGAGCGGATGGTGCTGCCGAGCAGCTTCGGCATGAACGTGCTGGCCGTCGCCGCGGGAGCGACCGTCCTCGACGCGGTCCACCGCCGCCCACACAGTCTGCCCGTCTCGCTGCCCACCCCGATGCCATCGCGGACACCATCACCGACGGCCTCACCGACACCGACACCGACAGTCGCCGCAGCCGCCCGCCGGAGGTATTAATTCCATCAGAACACAAAGGGATCG
>NZ_CDWTMO010000085.1:0-17905 GCF_977946435.1 Frankia sp. CgKIO3
CCACCAGGCACTGAGCACGCCCCGCCGGACCCGGGACCCCGGGACCGGGACCCCGGGGACTGGTACGGGCCCGATGCTCAGGACGCGACGATGCCCAGTGCCCCCACGGCCGCGGAAATCCTGGCCGCGTCCCCGACGAGCACCGTGATCAGCTTTGCCGGGGCGAGCAGGCCCGCCGACACCGCCTGGATGTCGCCCACGCCGACCTCGGCGAGGGCACGCGGGTGATCACGCAGGTACTCGACCCCGATCCCGGCCCCGGCCAGCGCCGACAGCGTCGAGGCGAGACCGGCGGCGGTCGCACTGCCCAGTGCCAACGTGCCGACGGCGTATTGGCGGGCGGCGTCGAGCTCCTCCTCGCTGGGCGGTAGAACCGCCATCCGCCCGAGCTCGTAGAAGATCTCCAGCAACGCGGGCCCGGTCACCTCGGTGGCGACGTCCGCGGCGACGGTGAACCGTGACCCCGCCTGGTAGTGATCGATCGAGCTGCGCGGGGAGTAGGTGTAGCCCTTGTCCTCGCGGATGTTGTTGACCAGCCGGGAACTGAAGTAACCACCAAAGATGGTGCTCGCCAGCCGCTGCGCCGGGTATCCGGGCGCGGAGCGGCCCAGGGCCGGTCCGCCCAGCCTGATGTTGGTCTGCACGGCACCCGGACGGTCGACGATGACGATCGGGCCGGTGGTGAGGGCCGGGACCGGCGGGACGGCCCGCGCGGGCCCGCCCGTCCAACCGCCGAGCGCGGCGGAGACCGCCGCGAGAGCACGCGACGCCGGCACGGCCCCGACCAGGGTGAGGATCGCGGCGGCCGAGGAGATCCGTTCGGTGTGCAGGGCCCGTACGTCCTCGGGGCCGACCTGTCCGACGGTCTCCGGCTCGGCGATGCCGGTGGCGTAGGGGTGGTCACCGAAGAGCCGGCCGAGCAGCGCCTCCCGGGCAATGACCGCGGGCTGGCTGCGGACGATCGCCGTGTCCTCGACGATCCGGTCACGTTCGCCGGTGACCTCGTCGTCCGGGTAGGTGGCACCGAGGAGCACCTCGGCCATGATTCCCAACAGGGGTTCGAGGTTCACCGCGAGGGCGGAACCGACGATGGACAGCCGGTCGGCGTCGACCCCGGTCGACAACGATCCGCCCAGGCGCTGGACCTCGGTGGCCAGGCCCACCCGGTCGAAGCGGTGTGATCCGGTGAACAGCGTCTCCGCGAGCACCTCGGCCTGGGCCTGGTGCACGGCGCCGACGCCGGCGAACGGGATCCGCAGCCGCACCTCGACCAGGGGCACACTGGCCCGCTCCACCACCAGCACCCGCAGACCGTTGTCGAGAGTGTGGTCGGTGACAGCCGGCAGCTCCGCCGGGACGGTCGGGCGCACGGCCGGGATGACCGCCGCCCGGATGGTCGTCGAGCTCAGCGCGCTGCCGCTCATGAGGCGGCGCCGGCACGCAGCTCCAGGACCGAGCGGCCCTGGTCGAGAAGCGCCCGGGCGGCCGCGGCGACGGCCTCCCCGGTCACCGCGGACAGTTCCGCGGGCAGTTCGTTCACCAGCTCGGGACGTCCCCGTTGCAGCTCGTGCACAGCCATGGCGAGTGCCCGTCCCAGCGCGTCGTCGGACTCACGCAGCAGCGAGGACGCCACCCGCGCCTGCACCCGCTCCAGCTCGCCGTCCGCCAGGCCCTCACCCGCCAGCCGCGCCAGTTCCTCGTCGACGGCGGCGAGGACGGCGTCCGCGCTCGCGTCCTCGGACTGGCGGGCCTCCAGGGTCAGCAGCAGCGGGTCACGCTGCTCGAACGGATCCCCGAAGGTGCCGAGGTAGGTGCTCACCCCGATGACCGAACGGTCCTTCTGCACCAGGCGGCGTTCGAGCCGGCTGGCGTCGCCGTCGCTGAGGATCTCGGTAAGCAGGTAGTAGGACAGGTAAGTGGACAGGTCGTCGATCGGGTCGGGCACCCGGTAGCCGACCGCCAAGGCGGCGCGCGGCGCGAGCGGGTCGGTGAGCACCGCCCGGCGCTCGGTACTCGGCACCGGCTCGGCGAAGCTCACCCGCGTCGGCACCGAGCGGGCGGGGATGTCACCGAAGTACCGGCGGACGAAGGTAAGCGTCTCCTCCGGGTCGATGTCGCCGACGATGGTCAGCACGGCGTTGCCCGGTGCGTAGTACTTGTCGAAGAAATCCTCGGCGTCGTCCAGGCTCGCAGCCTCGAGCTCGGAGAAATCCCCGTAGCCGTTGTGGGCGTTCGGGAAGGTGTCGAACGCGACCGGCGGCAGCTTGATCCAGGGAAATCCCCCGTAGGGGCGGTTCAGGACGTTGACCCGGATCTCCTCCTGCACCACGGCGATCTGGTTGTCCAGCTTCTGGCGAGTGATCTTCGGTGCCCGCATCCGGTCCGCCTCCAGGAACAGGGCCAGTTCGAGCGCCCCGGCCGGGAGCAGCTCGAAATAGTCCGTGTAGTCCGGGTGCGTCGATCCGTTGAAGATTCCGCCGGCGGCCTGGACGTGCTTCGGATGCTCGGCCTTGCCGACGTTCTCGCTGCCCTGGAACATCAGGTGCTCAAACAGGTGAGCGAATCCGGTACGGCCCTCAGGCTCGGATCGGAACCCGACGTCGTAGTGCACCGAGACGGCCACCACCGGCGCGGTGTGGTCGGGGGCGAGCAGCACGCGCAGGCCGTTACCGAGCCGGGTCCGCTCGATCGGATAGGAGGATGCCGGCAGGGCCGACTTCATCGCGGTGGACGCGGCCGGGCCGGGTTCTCTAGGCGGGGACACAGTTGCCAACGCTACTGCCCGGCGGGCCGCGCCGGTGGCGAAGAGGACACCCATCCCAAGTCATGGCCACGGGAGGCCGTGCCCCGGCCCGCCCGGAGCCGATTCCGCCGGCCGCCGGCGACGATCACGGGCGGCCCCGCTCAGACGGCCACGGGCGGCCCGCCCAGAGGACGAGGTGCGGGAGATTGCGACTGTCGGGCGGCAAACTGTTCCCATGGGACAGTTTCCAGCCGGGCTGAGCGAGATCCTCGCCGCCGAGTTCGACGCTCTGGGTGAAGAGATCATCGCCGCGATCGCCCGAGAGGTTCCCGCCTACGCGCGCCCGCTGGAGGGCAAGTTCGGCCATGGGGTGCGCCGGGGAGTCGACGAGGCGTTGTTCCGCTTCCTCAGCCTGGTCGAGGCCGGTCCCCACTGCACTCTCGACCTCGCCGCCAGCCGGGAGGTCTATGTCCGTCTCGGCCGCGGCGAGGTGTACGCGGGACGGTCGTTGGACAACCTGCTGAGCGCCTACCGGGTGGGCGCCCGCGTCTCCTGGCGCCGCCTCGGGGAGGCGGCGGCCCGCCGCGGCGGGCTGGACGGCCCGGCGCTGGTGTCCCTCGCCGAGATGATGTTCGCCTACATCGACAGCATCTCCGCGGCCTCCGCCGAGGGCTACGCGTCCGAGCAGTACACCGCGGCCGGTGAACTGGAGCGGCTGTGGGACCGGCTGGGCGAGATGCTGCTGTCCGGCGCGACCGGCAGGGCGATCGCGCAGGTCGCCCGTTCCGGCAGCGTGCGGCTGCCCGGCCGGCTGGCCGCCGTGCTCGTCCCCGCCCCGACCGGTTCCGCGGCCACCCACCCGGCCGGCCATCCGGGCACCCACCCGGCTGATAGCGAGGCCGACCACGAGGCCGACCCCTGGGCAGGCTCGCTCCCCTCCCGGTTGCCCTCGGGCTGCCCGCGCGCCGTGCAGGGGGGAGACATCTGGGTGTTCGTCGGCTCGACCGAGCGGGCGGCCACCCGGGCGGCACTGGCGAAACAGCTCGCCGGGCTCGCCGCGGTGGTGGGACCGGCCGTGCCGTGGGGGCAGGCGGCGGCGAGCGCGGCGCGGGCGAGGTTCGCCTGCGATGCCCGGAGCGCCGGGCGGCTTCGCGGCATCGCCGCGGCCGACCCCCTGTTCACCGACGAACATCTCAGCGCCCTGCTGCTGGCCAGCGACCCCGGGCTCATCACCGACCTTGCGTCCCGCCGGCTCGCTCCCCTCGACGGGCTGCCCTGCCGGACCAGGGAACGGCTGGCCGAGACCCTCCTGCACTGGCTGACCCTGCGGGGTCAGCGCGGGCTGATCGCCGAGCGGTTGCACATCCATCCGCAGACCGTCCGCTACCGGGTCAACCAGCTTCGCGAGCTGTTCGGACCATGCCTGGAGGACCCTGACACCCGCTTCGATCTCGAACTGGTGCTGCGCGCCGGGGCCGCCGAGGACGTGGCCACCGACCCGGTGAGTGCCGCGGTCCGCGAGGACACGGACGAGGGCCGGGGCCCGGGCTCCCGCCGTCTCGCGGCGGTGCGGGGTCGGTCACCCGGGCCGTGACGGACCTCGCATCCGATACGGTCCAGGCGTGCGGCTGGGCTCCTTCAACATCATGCACGGCTTGTCGCTCACGGATGGGACGGTCGAGCCCGCCCGCTTCGCCGCGGCCGTCTCCGCTCTCGACGTGGACGTCCTCGGGCTCCAGGAGGTCGATCTCGACCAGCCACGATCGGGTGGGCTGGACCTCGCCGCAGAGGCGGCGGCGGTGATCGGAGCCGGCGACGACGACTGGCGGTTCGTCCCCACCATCTTCGGCACGCCCGGCGTGGGCTGGCGGCCGGCTGACGGGCAGCGCCGGGACGACGAGCCGGCGTACGGCATCGCTCTGATCAGCCGGCTGCCCGTCCGCGAGTGGCGGGTGATCGACCTCGGCCGGGCGCCGGTGCGGTCCCCGATGGCGATACCGGGGGGTCCGGGCAGGCGGGGACATCTGATCATGCTCGACGACGAGCCGCGGGCCGCGATCGCCGCGCGGGTGGAGTCGGCCGGGAGCCCGCTGACGGTGGTCAACACCCATCTGTCGTTCGTGCCGGGGTGGAACGCCGTGCAACTGCGCCGGCTGGCCCGCCGGCTCGCGGACGTCCCGGGGCCGCTGGTCCTGCTGGGCGATCTGAACCTGCCCGGCCGGCTACCGGCCGCGCTCACCCGCTGGCGCCGATTGGCGGTGACGCCCACCTACCCCGCGCACTCCCCGCGGGTGCAGCTCGACCATGTGCTGGCCCGCGGGCCGGTAGGCAGGATCATCGCCGTGCAGGCCCGCCGCGTGCCCATCTCGGATCACCTGGCGCTGTCCGTCGACCTCGCCGACCCGCGGGCCTGACCCGCGGCGGGCCCGGTGCTCGGACTCGCGAGCAGGTCAGCGAGCTCCTCCTCGGACAACGTCGGGGGCCGGACAACGGCGCCGGTGCGCACGTACAGGAAGGCGGCGTCGACCGCGCTCGGGTCGACGCCCCGCAGCCGGGCCCAGGCCAGCCGGTAGATCCCGAGCTGAAGATCGTCGGCATCGAACCGGCCGGTCTTCCAGTCGACCACCTCCCAGCGACCGCCGCCGAGGTCGTAGACGGCGTCGATGCGACCGCGCACGATCCGCCCGGCAAGGCGGAGCTCGAAGGGTTCCTCGATCGCGAACGGCCGCCGGGCACCGTACTCGGTACGCAGGAACGCCTGCTGCAGCGAGCGCAGATCGTCGTCGGTGAGCTCCGCGTCGGCCGCGCCGGGCAGATCCTCGGTGTCGATCAGTGCACGGTAGTCGAAGATCTCCTCAACCCAGGCGTGGAACCGGGTGCCGCGCCGGGCCGCGGCCACCGGACGGCGCGGCAGCGGCCGGACCAGCTCACGGGCGAACGCCTCCGGGTCCGCGCGCAGCCGGACGATCTGGGACGCGGTGAGGCTCGCCGGCAGGGCGACATCGGTCCGCGCGAGGCGTGCCGCGCGTTCCTCGGCGAGCAGCAGCCGGGCCTCCCGGTCGAGCTCGGCGAGCAGGGCGCGCTCGGCCGCCGTCATCCCGGCCGGATCGTCGACGAACGGTTCCCCGGCCGGTTCCGCCGACGCCCCCGGTACGCTCAGCGCGGCCAGCCGCGCCATGACCCCCTCGGCCGCGGCGAGGCGCCGGGCGTACGGCTCCGGCTCGTAGGGGATCGGCCAGGCGAACCGTTCCGGCGTCGCCAGCGCCGGGTTGGTCCGCTCCGCCGGCTCCGGCGCCCAGACGTCGACCCGCCCACCGCCGGTGCGGGCGTGCTCGGCGACCTCGTCGAGGAACACCGAGGCACCGCGTGGGGTCTTCTGGGTGGGTCCCCACCAGTGCCCGCTCGCGAACAGCAGCGACTTCGCCCGGGTGACCGCGACGTAGGCGAGCCGGCGTTCCTCCCGCTCGGCGTACTGACGGGCATAGGCCCGGAAAGCGTCCAGGGCGGCCTTCTCGGCGGAGACCGTGAACGCCGGCAGATCGTCGGCGTCGCCGCGCAGCGGGATCGGCAGCACGCCCGGGGAGGTGGTCCACTGGTCGCGCACGGTCAGGTCGGGGAACACCTTGCTGGTCAGGTTCGGGACGGCGACGACCTCCCATTCCAGGCCCTTGGAACGATGCATCGTCATCAGGGCGATCGCGTCGGCCCCGGACGGCCCGGCGACGTCGAGACCCCGCTCGTGCTCCCGCGCCGCCCGGAGGAATCCGAGGAACGCGGGCAGGGAGTTCGTGCCGTCGGGATCGGTGAAACCCGCGGCCACGTCCAGGAAGGCCGCGACGTTCTCCTGGCGCCGGGCCCGCACCGCCACCTCGGTCGCCGTGAGCTCCACATCCAGCCCGATCGTCGCGACCACCCGGTGCAGCAGGTCGAGCAGGCCCTCGCCGACGTGCCCACGCAGCGCGGCGATCTCGGCGGCGAGCCGGCGCACCCGGACGCGCCCCGGCGCGGACATCTCCGGCCCGGGGTCGTCGAGGACGTCCGACAGGGCGACGACGTCGGCGGGGTCGACGTCGGCGACCGCCTCGGCGAGTGGATCGGACCGTCCCGGCAGGTCCGGATCGCCGACCGGGTCCGGGACCCGCGCCGCCTCGCGCGCGTGGCGGCCGAGCGCGGCGAGATCCCGGGGGCCGAGCCGCACCCGCGGCCCTGTGAGCAGCCGGACGAGCGCGGCGTTCGCCGTCGGCGAGTCGAGCACCTCCAGCATGGCCACGATCTCGGCGACCTCCGGGACGATGAGCAGCCCGGTCAGCCCGACGACCTCGACGGGCAGCCCGGCCGCCTGCATCGCGGTAAACAGCGCGGGGATGTCGCCACGGGCCCGGACCAGCACGGCGATGCCGCCGGGAGCGGTGCCGGCGTCGACCACCCGGCGGAGCTGGTCGGCGATCCAGGCCACCTCATCAGCCCAGCTGACGTGCAACGCGACCACCGCCTCGCCCTGCTCAGCCACGTCGGGCCGCGGGTGGAGCTCGACGACGCGGTGACGGGCCCGCAGCTGTGCGGCGACGGTGTTGGCGAGGCGGAGCAGCCGGCCGCCGCTGCGCTGGTTCACCGACAGTTCGTAGACGGCCGCGGGCGTGCCGTCGGCCCCGGGGAAGTGCGTGGGGAAGTGGTCGAGGTTCGCCACCGACGCCCCGCGCCAGCCGTAGATCGCCTGGCAGGGGTCGCCGACGGCGGTGACCGGATGCCCGCCGCCGAACAGGCCGGTGAGCATCCGCCGCTGGGCCACCGAGGTGTCCTGGTACTCGTCAAGCAGGACGACACCGGCCCGCGCCCGCTCGGCCCGACCGACCTCCGGCATGGTCTCGGCGAGCCTCGCGGCACAGGTGACCTGGTCACCGAAGTCCAGGACGTCGCGTTCCCGCCGGGCCGCCCGGTACTCCGCCACCAGAGCGGCCAACTCCCGGCGCCCCCGGGCTGCGGCCGAGCACCGGCGCAGCTCCCGGCGGACGCCCCGGGTGCCCCGCCGCTGCTCGGCGCGCCGCAGCGCCGCGTCGATCTCGGCGAGCAGCGCGCCGTCGAACGCGACGAGGCCCGCCGGATCGACCAGGTGCTCGCTCATCTCGGCGTCCAGCGCGACGAGCTCGCCGACGAGCGCGCCCAGCGAACGTGTCAGCGCCTCCACCTTCCCGCCGTGAGAACGGGCGACCCGGGCGGCGAGCTGGTAGCGGGCCGCGCCGGAGATCAGCTGGAGGTCCGGCTCCAGCCCCAGCCGCAGGGCGTTGTCGACGACCAGCCGCCCGGCGAAGGCATGGTAGGTGGCGACGGTCGGCTCCCCGTCCACCTCGCCGTCCGCGGCCGGTCCACCCGGGCCCGCCCCGGCCGACGCCTTGCGCAACGCCAGCCGCACCCGACCGGACAGCTCCGCCGCCGCCTTCGTCGTAAAGGTCAGTCCGAGCACCTGGTCGGGCCGCACCTGCCCGGTGGCGACGAGCCAGACCACCCGCGCGGCCATCACCGAGGTCTTGCCGGATCCCGCGCCCGCGATGATGACCCCCGGTTCGAGCGGAGCGGTGGCCGCGGCGATCTGCTCGTCGGTGTACGGGACCTCCAGCAGGTCGCGCAGGTCATCCGGGTCGAGCCGGGGACCGGCGACGCCGCCCGCCGGGTCACCGTCGACGCCGCCGTCGAAACCGGGCAGGAACGGCTGGCGGAGAATCGTCACGTGGGCGCCCGCGCCCGGCTGCTCCACCCGCGGGTTCACTCGACCACCTGACGTCCCTCGGGCCGCGCGGGGCAGCTCGTCTGGAAGGTACACAGCGTGCAGTGGTCGCCGGGCGTCGGCCGGAACGCCTCGGCGTCGATGGTGCGCACCGCCGCGTCGAGCACCTCGTCCATCCAGGTCGCGCCGTCGGGAGGCAGCGCATCCTGGGCCTGGACCTCCGGCGGGCCAGGCCGCTCCCCCGGCAGCCGCGGGCCGGCCGCCGCACCGCCGGCATCCCGCCGGAGCTGGACGAGCTCCGCCCCGCCAGGCACCGGCCGGGGCTGATCCGGCGCCGCGGCCGCGAGCACATCGTCGAGCGCGCCGGCCCGCACGGCGAGCTGATAGCTGCCCAGCTGGGGGTGGGTGGCGAGCTCGGCAGGAGCGACCGCGGTCCGACCGGTCTTGAAGTCTATGACGTGGACCCGGCCGGCCTCGTCCAGTTCGAGCCGGTCGATGAATCCGCGCAACTGGACGTCCCGCCCGGCGACCCGCAGGTCGCAGGAGAACCTGACCTCCGCGTCGATCACGCACCGACCGCGCTCGGCGGCGTGCCAGTCCAGGAAGCGGGCGAGCGCCTCGCGGGCGGCCGCGCGCTCCTGATCGGAGCGCCAGCGGGCGTCGAAGTCCAGCTGCCGCCACACCGTGTTCAGCCGGGCGTCGAGCGCGGCGAGGTCGGCCGGGGTCCGCCCGGTCGTGACCTCGTCCGCCAGGGCGTGCACCACCTTGCCGAATCCCTGCGCGGTCGAGGCCGGGGTGACCGCGTGCGCCTCGTGCTCGAGGAACCACCGCAGGGAACAGGCGCCGATGCTCGACAGCGACGAGCCGGACAGCCGGATCGGCCCGGCCACCGGGACGACAGGAATATCCGACGTGGTGGGGTCGAGCAGCCCCCACCAGGTGTCCGGGTGCGCGGCCGGCACCAGGGGCCGGCCCGCCTGGTCCCGTGCCCCGGCGAGCGCGGCGAGGCGGGCCTGCGCGGCGGAGCGCATCGCGGGGCTCGAGCCCGGTTCCGTCGCCAGCCGGCGCAGGGTCGCGACCAGGCCGACCAGGGTGAGCGGCCGGACCGGGCGACCGGGCACATGCTCCACCGCTACACCCAGTTCCTCAAGGAAGCGGCTCGGCAGGCTGCCGTCGTCCTCGGGGCTGTTCACCGCGGTGACGATCAGCCGGCGCCGCGCCCTGGTCAGCGCGACGTAGAACAGCCGACGTTCGTCGGCGAGCAGGTCCTGGCGGGTCAGCGGCGGGCGCAACCCGCCCCGGGACGGCGCGTCGAGCTGCTCCGCGCCGAGCAGCGAATGCCGCTCCCGCAGGTCGGGCCAGGTGCCGTCCTGCACTCCGCAGACGGCGACGACCTCCCATTCGAGCCCCTTGGCGCGATGGGCAGTCAGCAGCCGCACCCCGCGGCGGCGCACGGACTCCCCGGCCGGCTCGAGGACGTCCCCGGCGATCTGCTGGCGGGTGAGCTCCGCGACCAGGGAGGCGACGCCACCGCCCGGCCCGCGCCGCTGGCCCAGCCGGGTGACGGCATCGAAGAGCGCCACGACGGCGTCGAGGTCACGGTCGGCCGCGCGCCCGGCGGCGCCCCCGGCCGCCGAGGCATATCGCAGCCGCGCCGGCCACTCGCTCGCCGACCACAGCGCCCACAGGGCGTCCTCCGGGGCGCCCGAGGAGTCCCGCAACGCCTGACCGGCCGTCCGCAGCAGACCGCCGACCCGCCGGACCGGCCCGGCCAGGTCGTCGGGGATCGTCGCCAGCCAGTGGTCGGGCTCGGCGATCGCCGCCCGCAACAGCTCCGCCGACGGCGCCGGATACTCGGACCCCGCGTCGCGCTCGAAGGCGCGCAGCGCCCGGCCCAGCGCCCGCAGCCCGGCCGGGTCCGCTCCACCGAGCGGCGAGGTGAGCAGGGTGCGCGCCGCGTCGACGGTGAGCGCCCCGGCCGGATCCTCCGCGCAGCGCAGCGCCAGCAGGAGCAGGGCGGCGGCCGGCTCCTGGGCGACCGGCAGGTCGTCACCGTCGACGCTGACCGGAACGCCGGCGGCGGCCAGCACGCGGCGCAACCGGCCGATCCGCTCGGCCGCGCGGACCAGGACCGCCATCGCGTCCCAGGCGACGCCGTTCTCCAGATGCTCGCGACGGAGCAGGTCGGCCACCGACTCGGCCTCCGCGCCAGCGCCCGGGAACGTGCGGGCCTGCACCTGGCCGGCGTCGGCGTCGACGCGCCCGACGAGGTCACGGTGTGCCCGGATCGCGGCCGCCGGAAGCCCGGCGGCCGGGATCCGCCGGGCCACGTGCCGGCTCGCCGCCAGCGGGGCCGGGGCCATCCGCCGGCAGCGCCGCAGCGCGACGATCGGCGCCGGCTCGCCGTCAAGGCGGGGGAACCGGGCCGGGAAGCCCAGCAAGCCGGCGACCTCGGCCCCCCGGAAGGCGTAGATCGACTGGTCCGGGTCGCCCAGCACGACGAGGTTGCCACCACCGCCGGCCACCGCCCCCAGCAGGCGTTCCTGAGCCGGATCGGTGTCCTGGTACTCGTCGACGAAGACGTGCCGGTAGCGCCCACGCAGCCAGGCGCCCCCCTCGGCACTCTCGGCGACGACCACGGCCCGGTGGACGAGATCGGTGTAGTCGACCGCCCCCTCGAACCCGAACACGTCGAGGTACATCTCGTAGAACTCGGCGAGGGCGGCCCAGTCCGGGCGGCCGGTACGCCGGGCGAGCTGCACCAGCGCGACCGGTTCGAGCCCGACCTCGCGGGCGCGGGCCAGCAGCGCCCGCACCTCCTCGGTGAAACCGCAGGTGCGCAGGCAACCCACGAGCGGCTCGGGCCAGACGGGCCGGCCGTCCTCGCGGGAACCCTCAATGAGATCGCGCAGCCGACTGTCCTGCTCCGGGCCGGACAGCAGCCGGAGCCCGCCCGGCGGGGCCGGCCGCTCGTGCGCGCGCAGCAGCGCCAGGCACCAGGCGTGGAACGTCCACGCCCCGGGACCTCCGCCGGCCCCGCCCTCGGCACCGAGCCGTGCGATGATCCGCTCCCGCAGCTCGCCGGCAGCTCGCCGGCTGAAGGTGAGGACCAGGATCGACCGCGGATCCGCCCCGGCTTCGATCCGCGCGGCGACCGCCTCGACGAGCGTGGCCGTCTTCCCGGTGCCGGGCCCGGCGAGCACCAGCAGCGGCCCGCCGCCGTGCTCAACCACCGCGCGCTGCGCCGCATCCAGGACGAGCGGGCGCGGCGGCGCGACCGGGGCGGCGACCAGCCGGTAGCCGGGACGCGGGGCGGCGGGTGCGGGGGCAGGAAGGACGACCACGGGCAAAGCACATCACGTGGGTCCGACAACTCCGCCAACTCCGCCAACTCCGCCGGCCCCGCGGCGGGTCGGCGTCCGTAGCGGGTCGGCGGTGGGACCGCGGTGTGTCGACGACCGGGACACTCGGTCATCACCGGGACACTCGGGGGACCGGACACTCGGGGGACCTCTCACGCGTGCGCGTCAGGACATGGCAGTGTCCTCAGTCATGACCGAGTGCAGCGACAAGGTCGCGCTCCTGACCGGGGCGGGATCCGGCATCGGCGCCGCCTGCGCCCGCCGACTGGCGAGAGCGGGCGCCCGGGTCGTCGCCACCGACCTCGACGCGCACGCTGTCAAGGAGGTGGTGGCGACGATCGAGGACGGTGGCGGGGAGGCGCTCGCCCTGGAGGCGGACGTCACCGATCCCGACTCGCTCAAACGCGCCATCCAGGTCACCGTCGGCACCTTCGGACGGCTGGACCTGGCAGTGAACAACGCGGGAGTGAGCGCGGGGCGCGAGCCGGTGGAGACCACCCCGGCGCAGGACTGGCAGCGGGTGCTGGACGTCAACCTCTCCGGCGTCTTCTACAGCATGCGGGCCGAGATCACGGCGATGCTGCGCAACGGCGGAGGCTCGATCGTCAACATGGCCTCGGTGCTCGGGGTGGTCGGGTTCGCCGGGTCGGCGCCCTACGTCGCCGCGAAGCACGGGGTCATCGGGCTGACCAAGACGGCCGCCCTGGACTACGCCATCCGCGGCATCCGGGTGAACGCGGTGGCGCCGGGCTTCGTGGACACCCCGCTGCTGCACGCCAACGGCCGGCCGCGGCGCGGAGCCGCGCTGTTCTCGCCGATCAACCGACTGGGCACGGTCGACGAGGTGGCCGAGGTCGTCGTCTTCCTGCTGTCCGACCGGGCCTCCCTGGTCACGGGCAGCGTCTATCTGGCCGACGGCGGCATGGCCGCCCGCTGACCGGGCCCGCGGGCGGTCAGGCCGGAGAACCGTCCCACCGGGCCGCGGCGAGATCGAC
Source organism: Frankia sp. CgKIO3 (assembly GCF_977946435.1). Classification (NCBI taxonomy): domain Bacteria; kingdom Bacillati; phylum Actinomycetota; class Actinomycetes; order Frankiales; family Frankiaceae; genus Frankia; species Frankia sp. CgKIO3. The sequence continues at coordinate 12,823 of NZ_CDWTMO010000085.1, forward strand.
CCGGTCGCCTCCGGGGCGCAGCGGCGTCCGGTCGGCGACGAGCCGGCGCAGGGCCTCGACCGGTGCGGCCGGGTTCGGTTCCCCGGTCGCCCGGATCACCCGGTGCCAGGGCACCTCGTCGCCGAATCGGGACAGCACGGCTCCGACCGTGCGCCCCGACCCGGCGCCGACGTACTCGGCCACGTCGCCATAGGTCATCACCTTGCCCGGCGGGATGCGCGCCACCGCGTCCAGCACCTCGAGGGCGTGCGGACCCGGCGCGCCGCCGAGCGAGATCCGGGTACCGAACCCGGCGGAGAGGCTCGCCGGCGGCGCGTCACGCCGGGCCCGCTCATCCAGGCTCCCCGTGGCTCGTCCAGGCTCCGTGGCTCGTCCGGCGCTCAGTAGACCGGCAGCGACTTGTCGACCTGGGTCGCCCACGCGGTCACGCCACCCTGGACGTGCACGGCCGAGGAGAAGCCGGCGCCCTTCAGCGTGGCGAGCGCGTCGGCCGAGCGCACCCCGGATTTGCAGTAGACGACCACCCGACGGTCCTGCGGCAGTTCGGAGAGGTGCGCGGGCAGGTCCCCCTTGGGGATCAGGCGCGCGCCGGGGATCCGGACGATCTCCCACTCGGCCGGCTCACGGACGTCGACGAGCTCGATCGGCTCGTCGGCGTCCAGCCAGCTCTTGAGCTCGCCCGCGGTGATCGTCGAGCCGGCGGCGGCCAACTGCGCCTCCTCCGAGACCGCCCCGCAGAACGCCTCGTAGTCGATCAGCTCGGTGATCGACGGATTCTTCCCGCACAACGGGCACTCCGGGTCCTTGCGGACCTTGATCGACCGATAGGTCATCTCCAGGGCGTCATACACCATCAGCCGACCGACCAGCGGATCACCGATCCCGGTCAGCACCTTGATGGCCTCGGTGGTCTGGATGGAGGCGATGGAGGCGCACAGCACACCCAGCACCCCGCCCTCGGCGCAGGAGGGGACCATGCCAGGAGGCGGCGGCTCCGGGTAGAGGCAGCGGTAGCACGGTCCGTGCTTGGCCCAGAAGACGCTGGCCTGGCCGTCGAAGCGGTAGATCGAACCCCAGACGTAGGGCTTGCCGAGCAGCACCGCGGCGTCGTTGACCAGGTAGCGGGTGGCAAAGTTGTCCGTGCCGTCGACGATGAGGTCGTATCCGCTGAAGATCTCCATGACGTTGGAGGCGTCCAGCCGGGTCTCGTGCAGGACGACGTTCACGTACGGGTTGATGTTGCGAACCGAGTCGCGGGCCGACTCCGCCTTCGAGCGGCCGACGTCGGACTGGCCGTGGATGATCTGACGCTGCAGGTTCGACTCGTCGACGGTGTCGAACTCGACGATGCCCAGCGTCCCGACGCCGGCGGCGGCCAGGTACATCAGCGTCGGCGAGCCGAGGCCACCGGCACCGACCGCCAGCACCCTGGCGTTCTTCAGCCGCTTCTGGCCGTCCACGGCGACATCCGGAATGATCAGATGTCGAGAGTACCGGCGGATCTCATCGACGGTCAGCCCCTCGGCGGGGTTGACCAGGGGCGGAAGGGACACGCTTGCTCCTCGCGTTCGGTGTCGTCCTTCGACGATGCCACAGCGCGACGCGGCCTCGCCGGATTTGGGCCATCCGCCGGGAGGTCCCTCATCACGGGTGCATGTCGGGCATCGCGACGGTCAGCCCTTCAGTGCAGCGCACGGCGTCCCCGGAGTGTTCCCGCAGCCGCCACACGGGTAGACCTCTTCCGAACCGCCGCACATACAGTGAGGAGTTGAGTGCAGTGTCCTTCACTGACAAGGTCAGGAACAAGGTGCAGGAGCTCCGCGGGCGGACCAAGGAACAGGCCGGCAAGGCCACCGAGAACCGGGACCTGCAGGCGGAGGGCCGGGGAGAACGCGGCGTCGCCGACCTCAAGAACGCCGGGGAGAAGGCGAAGGACGCCTTCCGTCGCTGACCGCCCTTCCGTCGCTGACCGCCCGGTACCCACCGGCCCCACGGCAACCAGCCCCACGGCACCTAACGGACCTGTTCCCTGCCGCCACCTGCCCCCGGCTCCCGCGCCGGGACCGCTCCTCAGGTCGCACGGGGACCGCTCCTCAGGTCTTCAGGCGGATCGCCGCGTCGGGGGCGTCTTCGAGGTCGGCGTCCTTGAGGCCGTCCTCGAGGAGGTGGTCTTGGCCGCGGAGGTCTTGGCGGGCGGCGTCTTCGTGGCGTTCGTCTTCGCGGTGCTCTTCGTCGAGGACGGCGTCTTCCGGGCGGTCGACCTCGTGCCCGGGGCCGACGAGGCACCCTTGACCGAAGAGGTACGGCCGCCCCGCAGCCCATCGGACGCCTCGTCACCGGACGCCTCGTCGGACCCCTTGCCGTCGGGCACCCTGTCGGTGACCCCGGCCGCCGCCTTGTCGGTGACCCCGGCCGCACCACCAGCCACGGCCGCTTCGCCGGGCCGTCCGGCGCGGGCGGCGGCGATGCTCGCGCGCAGCGCCGCCATGAGGTCGCCGACCGCCTCGCCGGCCAGCCCGCCCGGCGAGGCCACAACCTCGCGACCGGCGACCTTCGCGTCGATCACGGCCTGCAGGACCTCACGGTAGTTGTCGGTGTACCTGGTGGGGTCGAAGTCGGCTGCCAGGGTGTGGATGAGCGAGGCGGCCACCGACAGCTCCTGCGGGCGCACCGCGATGTCCTCCTCGAGGAACGGAAAGTCCGGTTGCCGCACCTCGTCCGGCCAGACCATGGTCTCCAGGACGAAGACGCCGCCACGCACCCGGAGCGTCGCGAGCTGCTCGCGTTGCCGCAGGGCTATCTTCACCAGCGCGACACGGCCCGAGGCGGCCAGCGCGTCGCGAAGGAGAACGTAGGGTTTGGCGCCGGTGCGGTCGGGCTCGACGTAGTAGCTCTTCGCGAAGTAGATCGGGTCGACCTGCTCCAACGGGACGAACTCCAGCACGTCGATCGCCCGGGAGGTGGACAGCGGGAGATTCGCGAAGTCCTCGTCGGTGAGTACGACGGTCTTCCCGTCCGGCAGCTCGTAGCCCTTGGCAATGTCGGCGTAGTTGACCTCGTCCCCATCGGCCTCCGCCACTCTCCGGTATCGGATACGAGACCCATCCGACCGTCTAACCTGGTGAAACGCGACATCCCGTTCCTGGGTCGCCGAGTAGAGCCTCACCGGGATGGACACCAGGCCGAAGGAGATCACGCCCTTCCAGGTCGCACGCATGTTCGCCCCTCACGTCACGTACCCCTATGGTGTCCCACCGGAAGCCCACGAGTAAGCCAGACAGGCGAAAAGCTTGAACCTATCAGCAGGCGAAAATCTCCAGGGCACCAGCCGCCCTGGAGACACGCCGGAGAACACCGATGGCCGGCGGGGGCCATATGTGTAGGAGGGCGGAACGTACCCAGGACGGGAAGCCTGGTGCGAGCGGGGCACGGAGCCGGGAACGGCGCGGGAGCCGGGAGTGGGATGAGTGACGGACACCACCGCCACGTCCGTGACGAGGCCGGCCCGGCCGATGGCGCGTGAGGACCACCCGTTCCGGGCACATCGCGATCCGGACCCTGGACAGGTTCGGATCGTCCATTTCCGGCGCCCGCCCCAGCGGGTCGCCGTAACGACGAGCGCAGGAGGACGTCCCCATGGAAGCACCCACCGACCTTCCGGCATCCGATCTCCCGATCGAGGCGCCCGACGCCGACGCCGTCGAGCAGGCCCGGGAGATACGTCCGGCCGACCCGGCGCCGTGCTGGCTACCTTCGGCACCACCCGTCGAGGCCGACGAGTACGACGTCGTCGAGCAGAGCATCGTGGTCGAGACCGACGAGGACGACGACTACCGCTGACCCGACTACCGCTGACCCGGCGCCACCCCGCGCGAGCGACGGGCAGGCCGGCTGGTTTCGTTTCGACGAACGCCGGCCGGTCGGACCCCGCGGGTACTGTTGACCGCATCAACCAGGAGGTGCGCCATCAGCCAGGAGGTGCGCCGGTGACCGCCGAGCCAGCCCCGCCCGACACACGACCGGGCAGGGCTCCCCGGCTCCCCCGCACCGCGCGCCGCTTCCAGCTTCTGGGAGCCGCCCGCGAGGTCTTCGTCGCCCAGGGCTACCACGCGGCGGCGATGGACGAGATCGCTGAGCGGGCCGGCGTCAGCAAACCGGTGCTGTACCAGCACTTCCCCGGCAAGCTCGAGCTCTATCTCGCGCTGCTCGACGAGCACGCCACCCAGCTGGTGACGAGCGTCCAAGACGCGCTCGCCTCCACCTCGGACAACCACGCGCGCATCGCCCGGTCCATCCGAGCGTACTTCGACTTCGTCAACGACCCCTCTGGGGCGCACCAGCTCGTGCTGGAGTCGGACCTGCGCAACGAGCCCGCGGTCCGCCAGCGCATCGAGACCGCCTTCGCCCAGTGCGTGCGGGCCATCGCCGCGACGATCGTCGCCGACACCGGGCTGCCCCAGGACGAGGCCGATCTGCTCGCGGTCGGGCTGGTCGGGCTGGCCGAGACGGCGTCGCGCTGGTGGCTGGTCCGCGGTGCCACCGTGGAAAAGGAACGGGCCATCGAGTCGATGGTGGAGCTGGCCTGGCGCGGCATCGGCGGCTACCCCCGCCAGGAGCACCGGGATGCCACGCGCACGAACACGGAGCCGCACGAGGAGGTGCCCCCCGCCGGCTGACGTCGTCCGGCGCACCGGGTGTACCGGGTGAGCGTTTGTCGGGTGAGCGGGTGTGCCCGGAGCGAACACGCCGCCCCTGCCGCGGTCGAGAAGTCCCGGAAGCCATAGTGTGGGCGGTGATTCAAGATCGGCGGCTCTCGTCCGCCGGCGGTAGGTCCGACGAAGGCGGAGGTCATCGGGTGGAGGTCAAGATCGGCGTCCGGCAGGTCAGTCGGGAGCTGGTGCTGGAGAGCAGCCAGTCCCCGGAGGCTGTCGCCGCGCTGGTGAATGAGGCGGTCAAAGCCGACAACGGGGTGCTGACCCTCGTCGACGACAAGGGCCGGCAGGTGATAGTGCCGATCGCGTCGCTGGCCTACGTAGAGATCGCCGCGACCACGACCCGACGGGTGGGCTTCGGCGCCGTCTAG
>NZ_CDWTMO010000086.1:0-17680 GCF_977946435.1 Frankia sp. CgKIO3
GGCCGGCGGCGGATGACCGGCATCGGATCGTTGACGGCGAGGTGGTGGACCGGGGCGAGTGGGTCGCGGGCCCGCCGGCCGGCGATACCCGGGGTTCGGGTTCCCGCACCCGGCGGGATCGGTTCCGGGCATCGGGCAGACCCGCTCGCGGGCGGTGACGAGGAAGGCGCGCCGGCGCCGGGCCCGGCCGTCGGATGCGCAGCGCGGGCACCCGGTCTGTTGGTGGACGCCGGATCCGGTCGTCGTCCTGCGGGACGGCGAGTGGGTGGTGCGACCGACGAGTGGCGCGGCGACCACCAAGGTCTACCGGTGTCCCGGTTGTGATTATGAGATCACTCCGGGCACCGCCCACGTGGTGGTCTGGCCGCCCGAGCGGATCGAGGACCGTCGACACTGGCACCGGCCATGTTGGGAACGCCGGTGCCGAGCGGCCCGGCCGCGCGTCCGTGATGGCTGACCCCACGGGACGACGGCCTCCCGTGCGGGCTAGACCCCGCGGGAGTTCGCTGCCGCGGGCAACGCGTTCGGCTCGCTGCCGAGCGCCTTACGCTCCTCGGGCGGCGGTGCCTCGATGGAGGCGATCGACGCGGAGGCGGCGGTCAGCTTGTCGCGCAGCGCGCCCAGCTGGGCCGTCACCTGGTCACGCAGGGTGGCAAGTTGCGAGGTCACCTGCTCGCGCTGGCGCTCGAGGTCGGCCAGCCGACGCTTCGAGTCGTCCTCGGCCTGCGCGGCCGTGGCCCGAGCGACCTCGACGATCCGTTCGGCCTCCGCGCGGGCCGTCGAGACGATGGCCGCGGCCTGCTCGTCGGCGTCGCGCAGGGTCTTCTCCCGGGTCTGCTCGGCCTCGGTGACGATCCGGCGGGCCTCCTCGAGCTGGGCGTCGGCCTCCCGGGTGCGTTCAGCCCGAACGGTGGCAGCCTCCTCCTCGGCGAGCTGGAGGATCTGGGTAACGCGGCCACCGAACTCCTCCCAGGCGGGACGGTTGGCGGCCAGATCGTCGCGTACCCGGGCCGCCTCGGTCGCCGCCTCCGACGCGGCCGCCTCCGCCGCCGCCCGGTGCGCCTCGGCCTCGCGTAGCTGCTCGACGAGCCAGTTCACGTGATGGGTGACCTGATTGGGGTCGTAGCCACGGCGCACCAGATCAAAGGCGGGGGGCCCGTCGGTCTCGCCGGCCATTGGGATGAGATCGGTGTGTTCGGTCATAGGACTTCAGCATCTCAGACGGTCAATGTGAGCGTGAGGGGAGCCGGCTGTCGGCCTGGCCGATTTCCGGGTTTATACGCCGCGGAACCGGTTAATTGCGGTCAGGTGGCGGGAGCGGAGTGCCTCGTCGCGGACACCCAGCCCCTCAGCCGGGGCGAGACACAGCACGCCCACCTTCCCCTGGTGGACGTTGCGGTGCACGTCGTAGGCGGCCTGCCCCGTTTCGGTGAGCGGGTAGACCCGGGACAGGGTCGGATGGATCATCCCGCGCATGATGAGCCGGTTGGCTTCCCAGGCCTCCCGGTAGTTGGCGAAGTGCGAGCCGACGATGCGCTTGAGGTTCATCCACAGGTACCGGTTGTCGTACTCGTGCTGGAAACCGCTGGTGGAGGCGCAGGTGGCGATGGTTCCGCCGCGGCGGGTCACATAGACGGAGGCGCCGAAGGTCTCCCGGCCCGGGTGTTCGAGGACGATGTCGGGGTCGTCGCCGCCGGTGAGCTCGCGGATGCGCTTGCCGAACCGCTGCCATTCCCGGGGGTTCTGGGTGTGTTCGTCGCTCCAGAACCGATAGGCCTCGGCGGCGCGGTCGATGATCAGTTCGGCGCCGAGGGAGCGGCATATGTCGGCTTTTTCCGGCGAGGAGACGATGCAGACCGGGATGGCCCCGCCACGCAGCACGAGCTGGGTGGCGTAGGAGCCCAGGCCCCCGGACGCGCCCCAGACGAGAACGACGTCGCCCTGTTTCATGTTCGCGCCGTTGACCGAGACCAGTTGGCGGTACGCGGTCGAGTTGACCAGACCGGGTGCGGCCGCCTCCTCCCAGGTCAGATGCGCGGGTTTCGGCATGAGCTGGTTGGTCTTGACCAGGGCGAGCTCGGCGAGTCCACCAAAGTTCGTCTCAAATCCCCAGATTCGTTGCTCGGGATCCAGCATCGTGTCGTTGTGGCCGTCGGGACGTTCGAGTTCCACGGACAGACAGTGGGCGACGACCTCGTCCCCGGGGGACCAGGCCTGTACGCCGGGCCCTGTCCGTAGCACAACTCCGGCCAGATCCGAGCCGACGACGTGGTAAGGCTGGTCGTGACGGGATGCAAGCGGCGAGGTTCGGCCGTAGCGCTCGAGGAAGTTGAAGGTGGGGATCGGCTCGAAGATCGACGTCCAGACCGTGTTGTAGTTCACGGAAGAGGCCATGGCCGCGACGAGGGCTTCGCCGGGACCGAGCTCCGGGGTCGGCACGTCGTCCACGTGCAGGGAGCGACGGGGGTCCTTGTCCCGGGACGGCACGCCCTCGAACATCCCGATTTCGTCCTGGCGCACGACCATGGCGCGGTAGGACTGGGGGACCGGGAGGGAAGCGAACTCCGCCCGCCGGGCGGGCGACGGAGGGCTCTGGGCAATGATCGCTTCGAGAATGTCCTTCACGGTCGGCCTCCGGTAGGACGCTGGTGCTGGTGGCGGATAGACGGCAGATGTTACCCATAGGTGGGAGGCGGGGTCGCGGGATGTGGAGGCTGTCTGTTTCGTGCGCGACGCGATAGAACTTTTGGGACAACTTCGAGTGCTCGGTACGCGTCCAACTGGGTGTGATCGCGCCCATGACTGTCGTGGAAGGGTGGCGGCCCGTGCCTGCACGGAGCGACGCCGCCCGTAGCGATGTCGCGCGGGACGCCGATGCCGCCCTGACCGCGTTGTACGCCGAACACTATCGGTCATTAGTTCGTCTTGCAGCGTTACTACTTGACGACCTCGGCCTCTGCGAGGAGGTTGTGCAGGACGCCTACATCCGCGTCCACGCGGCCTGGGGGCGGCTCCAGGACCGGGACAAGGCCTTGGCCTATCTCAGGCAAACCGTCGTCAACCTCGCACGTTCGACACTGCGTCGTCGACTCGTCGCTCTCAAACACGCTCCCAAGCCGATGCCCGACGCCGCGAGCGCCGAGGAGGGCGCTTACTCCCTCGTCGAACGGGCGGCGGTCATCCAGGCGTTGCGCGAGCTGCCCCGCCGGCAGCGGGAGGCGGTGGTGCTGCGGTATTACGCCGACATGTCCGAGGCGGACGCTGCGGCGGTGATGGGCTGCAGTGTCGGTTCCGTCAAGGCGTACACCTCCCGGGGGCTGTCGGCGTTGAGCGGCAAGCTGGAGGGCCTGCGGTGAGTGGTCTGGAACCGGAGGAGCTCGCCCGCCTGCTCACCGAGGCGGTGGAGCCCATCCGGCCCTCGCCGGACGCTTACCGGCAGATCCGTGCCGGGATCGACCGTCGGCGCCGGTGGCGTCTGCCGCTGATGACGGCGGGCGGGATAGTCATGGCGGCGCTCATCGGGCTCGCCGTGGTGGCGCTGCGGCCCCCTCCGCCGAGCAACGAGCTCGTCGAGCCGGCCGTCCCGCCGCTCGTGACCGCACCCGTGACGGGGCCGAGCCGGACACCCGTCGCCTCCTCGACCGGCGGCACCGGCCGTTCCACCAGGGCCGGCGATGGGTCCGGAGGGGGAGCGGCGACCTGGTCGGCGACTACCTCGCCGACCGTCCTCCCGACCACCAGCGTGCCCTCCCCGCCCGTCACGGCCGGCCCGTCAGCCAGCCCGGCGACGGCGACCCAGGGCAGCCTCCAGCTGCCGACGGCCGTCGTGAAGCCGGCGGTGGCGGGCGACGTCGACGGCGACGGCCGTTCTGACCAGGTGCGGGCGACCGGGAGCAAACTCGAGGTCGTGTTCTCCCGGGACGGAGCTATCGGGCAGGTCGACCTGGGCGCGATCGTGGTGCCCCTGCACCACACGGTCGTCGACATCGACGCCAACGGGTTCGGCGAGATCCTGGTGCAGACCACGTCGAGGAGCGGGATGGACAACTACGCGCTGGTGCGCTACGCCAGCCTCGACACGCTGGCCCCCGTCCAGCTGCCGGCTCAGCTCACCCTTGCCGCCGGGGTCCAGGGCAACGTCGGCGCCGGGTTCCGCTGCATGGACCGGGCCCTGCGGATCAACAGCGGGACCTCGACCGACGGTTCGCTGTTCACCGTGGCCACGACCATCCTGGCGCTGACCCCGGAGGGCCTGGCCGCCCAGGACAGCCGGTCCGACCAGGTACGCCTGCCGGCGGACCCGGCCACCTCGCCATTCGTGGCAGCCTGCGGCCAGCTGTCCTGACGGTCCGCTTCTCTTGGCCGTCCCGCGGGTCCGGCTAGGTGTTTTTGTCCTTGGGGACCGGAATCGTGGCCGGGCATCTCGGGAATGATCACGTTATCGTGTCAGGGACGGCTGTTCTCGGGGCTGCCGCCACGAGACGACGCCACCGCAGGCCGTGTGCCGGCGCCGTCCCGGCCCGCCCCAAAGATCTTCCTGGAGATGAGGAGGCATCCATGCCTGGTTCCGTGATCGTGGCTGGAGCGCGGACACCGTTCGGGAGACTGTCGGGCGCGCTGAAGAGCTTCACCGCGACGGATCTCGGTGGCATCGCGATCTCGGGTGCCCTCGCGCGGGCCGGCCTGTCCGGTGACGCGGTCGATTATGTGATCATGGGGCATGTGATCCAGGCCGGCGCGGGCCAGATCACCGCCCGGCAGGCGGCGGTCGCTGCCGGCATCCCGCTGTCGGTGCCCGCCATCACGATCAACAAGGTCTGCCTGTCCGGCCTTGATGCGATCGCCCTGGCCGACACGTACATCTCCAGCGGGGAGTTCGACCTTGTCGTCGCCGGTGGGATGGAGTCCATGACCGGCGGCCCGCACCTGCTGCGCTCGCTGCGCTCCGGGGTGAAGTACGGACGGGCCGAGCTGCTCGACGCCACCGAGCACGACGCGCTGTTCTGCGCCTTCGACCAGATCGCGATGGGGGCGAGCACCGAGCGGTACAACGCGGGGCTCGGCATCAGCCGGGCCGAGCAGGACGAGTTCGGCGCCCAGTCGCATCAGCGGGCCGCTGCCGCCATCAAGAACGGGCTGTTCGAGGACGAGATCGTCCCGGTCGCGGTGCCGCAGCGCCGCGGCGAGCCGCTGGCCGTCAACCAGGACGAGGGCGTGCGTCCCGACACCACCGCCGAGGTGCTCGCGAAGCTGCGGCCGGCCTTCGACGACAACGGCACGATCACCGCGGGTTCGTCGTCGCCGATCTCCGACGGCGCCGCCGCCGTCATCGTGGCGAGCCGGGCGAAGGCCGAACAGCTCGGCCTGCCGATCCTCGCGGAGGTCGGTCACCACGGCTTCGTGGCCGGTCCGGACACCTCCCTGCACTCCCAGCCTTCGCGCGCCATCCTCGCGGCGCTGGCCAAGGAGCGGCTCACCCCGGCCGATCTCGGCCTCGTCGAGATCAACGAGGCCTTCGCCGCGGTCGTCATCCAGTCCATGCACGACCTCGGGATCGGCCCGGAGATCACCAACGTCAACGGCGGCGCGATCGCGATCGGTCATCCCGTCGGAGCCTCCGGTGCCCGGATTGCCCTGACCCTGGCCAACGAGCTGAAGCGCCGCGGCGGCGGGATCGGCGCCGCCGGTCTCTGCGGCGGCGGCGGCCAGGGAGACGCCTTGGTGCTGCGCGTTCCAGCGTGACGGCCGGCCTCGGGGAGGCTCCCGGGATGACCCGCATCGACGACCCCGCGACGCCGGCCGGCGACTTGGTGCGGGAGCTCGGTCTCGAAGCACATCCCGAGGGCGGCTGGTACCGCCGGACCTGGGCCAGTCCAGACCAGATCGATGCACATGGCGGCAGGCGCCCCGTCATGACGTCCATCCTGTTCCTGCTGCGTCCGGGAGAGGTGTCCCGCTGGCATCCGGGTGGCCTCGGCCGAGATCTGGCTCTGGCAGGGCGGTGGGGCCCTCGATCTTACCCTCGGCGGGTCGGGCCGGGTGCCGGTCGCCGCCGACCGGCGGATCCTCGGACCCGATCTGGCCGCGGGCCAGGCGCCGCAGCTCGTCGTGCCTGCCGGCGAATGGCAGACCGCGGCCCCGCGCGACGGACAGCACGTTCTGGTCGGCTGCGTGGTGGCGCCTGGCTTCGACTTTCTGGACTTCGAGCTCTTCCCCGCCTAAAGCGCCGTTCGGGGCGGCCCGGTCAGGTCAGCTCGGGGCGGTCATCGCGGTGGTGAGCGCGGCTGCCGCGGCGACTAGGGCGCCGGGATCCAGCGGGATCTTCAGGAGGTCCACGGCGCCGGCTCGGCGCAGGTGCGCCCGCTCGCGGGGGTCGGTGTCCTCGCTGAGGACCAGGGCCGGGATGACGCCGGCGGTCGGGTCCGCCGCGAGCTGGGCGAGCAGTTCGGCCGCGGTCGTGTCGGGCAGGTCCCGGTCGAGCAGGATGAACGCCGGCCGGGCCCCCCGCACCGCGTCGAGGGCGAGACCGGCGCGGGGAACGGTCACGGTGTCCGCGGCCAGGAAATCGGTGAGGGTCTCGGCGACCAGGGAACGCAGGGCGGGATCGCCACTGACGTGCACGACCCGCAGGCCGCCGGGTGCGGGAGGACGGCCGAGGGCGACCGTGCCGGACTCGCCGGAGCGATAGGGGAGACCACCGTAACTGCCTCCGAACCCGCTGTCATCATCGAGATCCTCGAAACGCAGGTCGACCGCGTCGAGCACGACGGCGAACACGCTTCCCACGCCGTACCGGCTGGCGACGGTAAGCACCCCGCCCATCGCCGTGACCAGGGCGTGGGACAGGGCGAGGCCCAGCCCGCTGCCCTCGATTCCGCTGCGCTCGGCGCCGAGGCGCTCGAAGGGCCGGAACAGTCGGTCGATCGCCCGGGGGGAGAGCCCCGCGCCGTCGTCCTCGACCTCGATACGGATCCGCGAGCCGGTGATGGGCACGATGCCGACGCGCACGCTGCCGCCCTCCCGGCCGTACTTCAGCGCGTTACCGACCAGGTTGAGCAGGACTTGCCACAGGCGGCGGCGGTCCGCGTCGGCGACGAGCGGCAGCGCCGGATGGATCACCCGCCGGATGCTGCGCTGCGCCGCGAGCGGTTCGACGAGCTCCACCACGCCCTGGACGATGTCGAGGACGTTGACCGGCCCCTTGTTGATGTCCCCCCGGCCCGCGCGGAGCCTGGCTAGGTCCAGCACGTCATCGATCAACGCCTGCATGTGGCGGCCACCGGTGATGATCCGCTCGACGTCGTCGTGGAGGTCGGGGGTGAGCGGTTCGAGTTCCAGCAGCTGCGCGAAGCCCAGCATGGCGTTCAGCGGGGTCCGCAATTCGTGGCCGAGCCGGGCGATCAGTTCGTCCTTGGCCCGTGACTCGTTCTCGGCGACCTCGCGGGCGCGCTGGTCGCTGGTGTCCCGAGCGACGACGACCAGCCCGCCCTCCGGGTCGACCCGGACCGTCACGTGATGGGGCACGGTGGCCCCGGCCAGGTCGACGAGTCCCACCGAGCCACGCCACTGCCCGGTCCGCCCCAGCGCGGTCGTCACCGCCTCACCGAGAGCGAGGCGGAACGCGGGGTCGACGACGTCGACAAGGTCGCGCAGATGGGGGACGCGGGGAACCCGGTTACCGAGGAAGGCACGGGCGGCGGCACCCATGTCGGTGACACGACCATCCGCGCCGACGACCACAGCCAGGTCCGTCAGCGCGTCGAGCAAGATGCGTGACCCCACCTACGCCTCGTTATCCGTCTTCTTCCACCCCACGGCGGGCAATGGTAGGGCGTACCGTCAGAGACCGTTGTCCCGGGTTTGCTCAACTGGATCGCCGGCCGGTTTTCCCGCGACGTTTCGTGACATGCAAATAGCTTACCGACGACCTCGGTGCATCGGCGTAGCAGGGTAGTGGCCCTGCGTTGTTCGACGCGCGGTGAGCGGACTGTCGTGATAAGTCTGACCGCATGCTTGTTGCCTTCAGTGTCACGCCCATCGGTCAGGGCGAGGGGGTCGCGGATCTGGTCGCCGAGGCGGTCCGGGTGGTGCGGGCCAGTGGGCTGCCCCATGAGACGACCGCCATGTTCACCACGATCGAAGGCGAGTGGGACGAGGTGATGGACGTCGTCCGCCGGGCCACCGAGGCGGTCTCGGCCCGCGCTGGCCGGGTGAGTCTGGTGCTGAAGGCCGATCTTCGCCCGGGAGTCACCGACGCTCTGCACACGAAGGTCGCCGCGGTCGACCGGTTGCTGGCCGGGGACGAGACCGGCACGGACGTCACTGATCGTTGACCGCCGGCCGCTGCCTGCCGGCCGCTGCCCGCAGGCCCGGATTGGGGATCTGGGTCTGACCCTGGGCGAGGCGGACATGAGGACCGGGAAAGTCGTCCGGCGCCGAGTCCACGGACCGGAACCAGATGCCACGATGGAGGCATGCAACGTAGGCCACCAGTCCCATCCAGATCGCCGCGCGGTGCGGGAGGCGCGGGAGACGCGGGACGTCTGCCCGAAAGCCTCGGCGGTCTGCGCCTCGCCGGCGCCGTCCCGCTCGACCCCAAGCCGGCGACCCCGCCTCCCCCCGCCAGTAGCGCCGCCACGGCCGCGCCGGACGCCCGTCCCGGCGCGCCAGCCGGGCCCGTGGTCATCGACGTCACCGAGGCGAGCTTCGCCACCGACGTGGTCAGCCGGTCGATGCAGGTTCCCGTAGTGCTGGACTTCTGGGCCTCCTGGTGCGGCCCGTGCAAGCAGCTCAGCCCGATCCTGGAGAAGCTCGCCGCGGTGGACGGCGGCCGGTGGATCCTCGCCAAGATCGACGTCGATGCGAACCCGGGCCTCGCGCAGGCCGCCGGCGTGCAGGGCATCCCCGCGGTGAAGGCGGTGATCGGCGGGCGGATCATCGGGGAGTTCACCGGCGCCGTGCCCGAACGGGAGGTGCGGAGCTGGCTCGATCAGCTGCTCTCCCTGGTCGACGAGGCGATGGGCGGAGTCCCGGGCGCGGCAGCCGCGGGCGGTCCCGCCCGTGACCCACATGTGGCGGCGGCCGAGGCGGCGCTTGCCCGTGGCGACTTCGACACCGCGGTCGAGTCCTACCGCATCCGGCTCACCGAGGCGCCCGCGGATCCCGAGGCCCTGACCGGGCTCGCGCGGGCCGAACTGCTGCGCCGGGTGCGTGGGTACGATCCGGTGGACATCCGCAACCGGCTGGCGGCGAATCCGGACGACGTCGAGGCCGCGGTCGCCGCGGCTGACCTGGGCATCGCGCAGGGAGCCGTGGCCGGGGCCCTCGCTGGTCTCGTCGAGGTCGTCCGCCGGACGGCGGGGCCGGAGCGGGAAAGGGCCCGAGCGCACCTCGTCGGGCTGTTCCAGGCGTTGGGTGACGAGGAGCCCGCGGTGGCCCCGGCCCGACGCTCCCTGGCAGCCGCCCTCTTCTGAGCGTACGGTAGTCGGGTTGTGGGGAGCCAGGCACGGTCCAGGGACCGCAGACCGTGCTCAGGTCCCCACATTCACTGGCCGGCAGAAACCCCGAACGGCGTCCGGTGCGGGGAGAGCCAGATGGCCCCGAGGGGCGGCAGCGTCAGGGTTGCCGAGGCGTCGAGACCGTGATGCGGCTCCTCGACAGCCTGGACTGAGCCGAGATTGCCGATGTTGCCGCCGCCGTAGCGGTACCCGTCGGTGTTGAGTATCTCGCGCCAGCGGCCGGGGAACGGCAGCCCGATGCGGTAGCCCTCGTGCCCGATGCCGGCGAAGTTGGCGACGCAGGCCAGCACGCCGCCCGCCGGGTCCTCGCCCGACCAGCGCAGGAACGAGAAGACGTTGTTCTCCGCGTCGTTCGCGTCGATCCAGGAGAAGCCCGCCGGGTCGGCGTCGTGTTGGTACAGGGCCGGGATCGTCCGGTAGAGCCCGTTCAGGTCGCGCACGAGGTCCGCGACACCGGCGTGGGCGGGATCGTCCAGCAGGGGCCATTCGAGGGACGCAGACTCGTTCCACTCGTTGTCCTGGGCGAACTCGCAGCCCATGAAGAGCAGCTTCTTGCCGGGATGCGCCCACATGTAGGCGAGCAGCGCCCGCAGGTTCGCGAGCTGTGCCCAGCGGTCGCCGGGCATCTTGCGTAGCAGTGAACCTTTGCCGTGGACCACCTCGTCGTGGCTGAACGGCAGGATGAAGTTCTCCGAGTATGCGTACACCATCGAAAAGGTCATCTGATGGTGGTGGTACATGCGGTGGATCGGCAGCCGGGAGTTGTAGTCGAGGGTGTCGTGCATCCACCCCATGTTCCATTTGAAGCCGAAGCCCAAGCCGCCGAGGTGGGTGGGGCGGGTGACCCCGGGCCACGCGGTCGACTCCTCCGCGATCATCATTGCGCCCGGGAAACGGCGGTAGACGGTGGCGTTGGTCTCCTGCAGGAACGAGACGGCATCGAGGTTCTCCCGGCCGCCGTGGATGTTGGGCAGCCAGCCACCCTCCGGCCGGGAGTAGTCGAGGTACAGCATCGAGGCGACCGCGTCGACGCGTAGTCCATCGATGTGGAATTCCTCGAACCAGTACAGGGCGTTTGCCACGAGGAAGTTGCGTACCTCGGGGCGGCCCAGGTCGAAGACGTAGGTACCCCAGTCGGGCTGTTCACCGCGGCGTGGATCTGGATGTTCGTACAGGGGGGTGCCGTCGAAGCGGCCCAGCGCCCAGGTGTCCCGGGGGAAGTGCGCCGGCACCCAATCGACGATCACCCCGATGCCGGCGCGGTGCAGCGTGTCCACAAGGTGGCGGAACTCGTCGGGGCTGCCGAAGCGGGCCGTCGGGGCGTAGTAGGCCGATACCTGGTAGCCCCAGGAGCCGCCGAAGGGATGCTCGGCCATGGGCAGCATCTCCACGTGGGTGAAGCCGTTCTCGACGACGTACGCGGTCAGCTCCTCGGCGAGTTCCCGGTAGGACAACCCGCGCCGCCAGGAGCCCAGGTGGACCTCGTAGACGCTCACCGGCTCGGTGCGCCAAGCCGTCCGGGCCCGCCGGTCGAGCCACGCGCCGTCATTCCAGGTGAAGTCGGAGGCGAACACCACGCTCGCGGTGGCCGGCGGCACCTCGGTGTGGAACGCCAGCGGATCCGCCTTCTGCCGCCAGATCCCGTCGAAGCCGAGGATTTCGTACTTGTACCGGGCGCCGGTGCCGGCGCCGGGGACGAACAGCTCCCAGATCCCGGAGCGGCCGAGCGAGCGCATCGGGAAGGCGCGCCCGTCCCAGAAGTCGAAGTCGCCGACGAGCCGAACCCCCCGCGCAGAGGGGGCCCACACGGCGAAGCTGACCCCGGTGACCGTGGCGCCGCCCGGCGTCGTCAGCGCGCGCGGATGTGCCCCGAGCACCTTCCAGAGCTGTTCGTGCCGGCCCTCGGTGATCAGATGGAGGTCCATCTCACCGAGGGTGGGCAGGTGCCGGTAGGGGTCGTCGACGAGGTACGAGCCGTCCGGGTAGGTCACCTCGATGCGGTAGTCGGGCAGCACTCCCGGCACGGCCACGCCGAACACCCCGCCGCTGTGCAGCCGGGTGGCCGGGTACCGGGCCGGCCCGACGAGGACGGTCACGGCCCTCGCATCGGGGCGCAGCACCCGCACGACCGTGGCGTCGCTACCGGGATGCGGGTGCGCCCCGAGCAGCGCGTGCGGGTCGTGATGCGCCCCGCTGACTAGCCGCTCCAGGCCGTCCCGCTCCAAGCCGTCGTGGGGCAGGCCGTCGTGGGGCAGGCCGACCGAAGGGGCGACCGCGACTGCGGGCGGGGCCGCGGGCGGGGCCGACGGCACGGCGGGATCATCGGCGGTCTGTCCAGGCTGGGTGGCGGCGGACGAGGCGTCGCAGTCCGCCAGCGCCACCCGGCCACCGCCGTTGCGGACGGCGGTATCCACCCCTCCGGGGTTCGGTCGGTCGGGGGCGAGCCCGGTGGCCAGGCGTCCCGTCCGCGCCGTGCCGTTGTTGACGTCGCCGTTGTTCACTGGGACACCCCTGCCTCTCTGCGCGATGATTTTTTCGGGTCTTCTGTCGGGTCTTCTGGCTGATCCGCGCCCGGGCGCCGGCACCGCTGCCGGGCGGCCGCCGCGGCCCGGGGCGGGCCGTGGCTCACCCCGCCGACGGGCTGGACCGGGTCAGTCGTCCCACCGAGGACAGCGGGATCCCGATCCACCCCGGTCGGTGGCGGGCCTCGTACAGGATCTCGTACACGGCCTTGTCGAGCTCGAACGCACGCAGCACCACGGCATCCTCACGAGGATCGCGGCCGGCCGCGGCACCGTAGCCCCGGCAGAACGCCTCCCGGTTGCGATCTGCCCACTCCTGGGCGCGGTAGGCCAACGACGGCTCGTCACCGCGTTCGAGCAGCATCGACCGGGCCGCGTAGTCGAACGAGCGCAGCATCCCGGCGACGTCGCGCAGCGGCGACTCCAGCCCCACGCGGTCGGCGACCGGGCGGACCGGCTCCCCCTCGAAGTCGAACAGCACCCAGCCCGAGTCGACCCGCAGGACCTGACCCAGGTGCAGATCGCCGTGCAGCCGTTGGAAGGGCCGGGGATGGACGGCCTGCGCCGACGCCCCCGTCACCTCGTCGTAGCTCTTGCGGATCGCCGCCTCGAAAGGACGCAGCTCGGCGACGGCCTCGACCGCCGCGTCCAGCCGGCCATGCAGGTAGGTCACCAGGGACCGCAGGGCGTCGGCGGTCGCGAGCCTCGTTGGCAGCGTCCGGGCGAGGTCGGCGTGCACCTCGGCGGTGGCGGTACCCAGCCGCTCGGCCTCCGCGGCGAAGTCGCCGCCGACCTCGTCGGCGTGCAGGTCAGCCTCGGCGTACAGGTCGCGCACGCTGGCCAGCGCCAGCCGCCAGCCCTCGGTGCCGCTGCGCAGGTACTCCTGGAGGAATCCGAAGGTGGTCGGTGTCCCGTCGACCCGGCCGGAGTACCAGGCGACGGGGCGGGCCACGTGCGTGCTGCCCGCCTCCGCCAGCGCCCGGGTCACCTCCAGATCGGGGTTGACGCCCGGCCAGAGTCGCCGGAACACCTTGAGGATGTAGGCGTCGCCGTAGACGATCGAGGTGTTGGACTGCTCGGCGCCGACGGCGTGGGCGGGCAGGATGCCCAGTGGTTCCAGCGCCTCGGCGACGAGGCCGTCGCGGTGTGTCGACCGGCGGAGGAAGCTCAGCAGGGCCGAGCTGCCATCGGGGTCGTGCAGGCCGTCGTAGACCAGGCCGCCGGCACTCTCGCCGATCAGAAAGCCCTCGTGGCCGAAGGGCGCGTCCGAGCGGATGACCACCGGAACCTGGTAGTGGTCCGACGGGCCGTGGTCGTAGTCGACGTCGACGACGAGCAGCCGTAGCGGTTCGAAGACCATGACGTCGTGGCGGATCCGCAGGCCACCCCCGCATCTGCCCTTCCCGGCGAACCAGCGCTGCCGGGGGAGCCACTCGCGCAACAGGCCGGTCAGTTCCGCGTGGTGGTCACCCATCATCGACCTCCCGGTGCCCGTCCTCAACGATCATTATGCCAGCTAACCTAACGTCGACTGCCTCGATAGCAGCCTTTCGCCCGACCCGGGCCGGCCGCGCGTCGTCCAGGCGGTTCCGGTGCTCCTTGACTGTTCCTCGACCGACGGTCCCCGACGGCCTCCGTTGCCCCGGTCCGCCCAACGCGGCTAGGGGGTGAATTCCCCCGGTCTGGTCACCGCGAACCAGTAATGTCCGTGACCTGGCAGCGTCAGCAGGTAGGGAAGCTCGCCGATCGGCGGGAAGTGCACCCGGCCGAGCAGTTCCACCGGAACCAATCCCTCGAAACAACGCAGATCGAGCTCCACCGGCTGGGCGAAGCGGGACAGATTCGCGACGCACAGGACCCGGTCGTCGCCGAACTCGCGGACGAAGGCGAAGATCGAGGGATTGGACGCGCCAAGCTCGGTGTAGTCGCCGAGCCCAAAGACCGGATGACGCTTGCGTACCTCGATCATCCGCTTGGTCCAGGCCAAGAACGAGGTCGGCATGCGCTGTCCGGCCTCGACGTTCAGGGCCTGATAACCGTAGACCGGATCCATGATCAGGGGAAGGTACAGCCGGGCCGGGTCCGCGGTGGAGAAACCGGCGTTACGGTCCGGTGACCACTGCATCGGAGTCCGGACGCTGTCCCGGTCGCCCAGGTAGATGTTGTCACCCATCCCGATCTCGTCGCCGTAGTACAGCACTGGCGAGCCGGGCAGCGAGAGCAGGAGCGCGGTGAACAGCCCCATCTGGTCACGGCTGTTGTCCAGCAGCGGCGCCAGCCGGCGACGAATGCCGATGTTGGCCTTCATACGTGGATCTTTCGCGTATTCGGCCCACATGTAGTCCCGTTCCTCGTCGGTCACCATTTCGAGCGTCAGCTCGTCGTGGTTGCGCAGGAAGATGCCCCACTGGCAGTTCGGCGGGATCTGGGGCGTCTGAGCGAGAATCTCCGAGATCGGGTAGCGGGACTCCCGCCGGACCGCCATGAAGATGCGCGGCATCAACGGGAAGTGGAACGCCATGTGACACTCGTCGTCGTTGCCGAAGTACTCGACGACGTCGGAGGGCCACTGGTTCGCCTCGGCGAGCAGCACCCGGTCGGCGTACTTGGCGTCGACCTCCTTGCGGACCCGCTTGAGGTACTCGTGGGTCTCCGGCAGGTTCTCGCCGTTGGTGTTCTCCCGGACATAGAGGTAGGGGACCGCGTCGAGCCGAAACCCGTCGATGCCGAGATCGAGCCAGAAGCGCAGGACCTCCAGCATCGCCTCCTGGACCTCGGGGTTGTCATAGTTCAGGTCGGGCTGGTGGGAGAAGAAACGGTGCCAGTAGTACTGACCGCGGACCGGATCCCACGACCAGTTCGACTTCTCGGTGTCCACGAAGATGATCCGGGCGTCCGGGTACAGCTCGTCGCTGTCGGACCAGACGTAGAAGTCCCCGAACGGCCCGTCGGGGTCGGAGCGGGACGCCTGGAACCAGGGATGGGCGTCCGAGGTGTGGTTCATCACCAGATCCGCGATGATCCGGATGCCCCGGCGGTGGGCCTCGTCGACCAGGCTGACGAAGTCGCCGAGGTCGCCGAATTCCGGCAGGATCTGAAAGTAGTCACTGATGTCGTAGCCGCCATCACGCAACGGCGAGGAGTAGATTGGTAGCAGCCACAGACAGTCGACGCCGAGCCACTCCAGGTAGTCGAGTCTGGAGATCAGGCCGTGAATGTCCCCGGTGCCGTCGCCGTTGGAGTCCGCGAAGCCGCGGATGAGCACCTCGTAGAACACGGCCCGCTTGAACCAGTGCGGGTCGCGTAAGGTCTCCCCGCCCGGCATGGCGGGGGCCGGGCCGGGGATGTGCTCGCCGATCGGTTCGCTGAGAGGCTCAGAATCCATCACGGCCGGGCCCGCACAGCGAAGACGTGCGCGGGCTCGACCGCCGGGTCCAGCCGCACGTAGTTCTGCTTGCCCCACGCGTAGGCGGCACCAGTGATCTCATCGGTGACCTCGAAGGAGTCTTCCCAGCCGAGGCCGAGGGCCGGCATGTCGAGCCGCACGGTGGTCTCCCGGGGAGCGTGTGGGTCAAGGTTGACGACGACGAGCACGGTGTCGGCAGCGGCCGTGTCCCCGGGACCCGTGTCGTCTGCCCGCAGGGAGTCCACCCGCTTGGAGAAGACCATGATCTCGTCCCCGTCGGCATGGTGGAAGTGGAGGTTGCGCAGCCACTGCAGGGCGGGGTGGGCGTGGCGGATCTGGTTGAGTCTGGTCAGGTACGGCGCGAGCGACTGGCCCGCACGCTCCGCCGCGGCCCAGTCGCGCGGCCGGTACTGGTACTTCTCGGAGTCCAGGTACTCCTCGCTGCCCGGTCGGACCGGGGTGTTCTCGCGCAACTCGTACCCGGCGTAGACGCCCCAGGTCGGCGACAGCGTCGCCGCGAGCACCGCCCGGATCTGGAACGCCGCCGTGCCGCCGTGCTGCAGGTACTCCGGCAGGATGTCCGGGGTGTTGACGAAGAAGTTCGGCCGCATGTAGTACGCGGCCGACACCAGTTCGCGCGCGTACTTCTCGAGCTCCCACTTCGTGTTGCGCCAGGTGAAATAGGTATATGACTGGGTGAAACCGACCTTGGCGAGCGTGTGCATCATCGCCGGCCGGGTGAACGCCTCCGCGAGGAAGAGCACATCCGGTTCGGTCGACTTCACCTGGGCGATGAGCCATTCCCAGAACTCGACGGGCTTTGTGTGCGGATTGTCGACACGGAAGATTCGTACTCCGTGTGCAGTCCAGTACCGGACAACGCGTAGTATCGCCTGGTAGAGCCCGGTCGGGTCGGCGTCGAAGTTCAGCGGATAGATGTCTTGGTACTTCTTCGGCGGATTCTCCGCGTAGGCGATGGAGCCGTCGCTGCGCACGACGAACCACTCCGGGTGATGCTTCGCCCATGGATGGTCCGGCGCGCACTGCAGGGCGAGGTCGAGCGCGATCTCCATGCCCAGCGAGCGTGCCCGGGCGACGAACAGGTCGAAGTCGTCGATCGTGCCGAGGCCGGGATGCACGGCGTCGTGGCCGCCGTGTTCGCTGCCGATGGCCCACGGCGAGCCGGGGTCTGTCGGACCGGGAGTGAGGGTGTTGTTGGGACCCTTGCGGTTGACCTCGCCGATCGGATGGATCGGCGGCAGGTACACCACGTCGAAGCCCATCGCCGCGACCGCGGGCAGGCGTTCGGCCGCGGTGAGGAAGGTCCCGGACCGGGGCGGGTCGAGGCTCGCGCCCTCCGAGCGCGGGAACATCTCGTACCAGCTGCCGTAGAGGGCGCGCCGACGATCCACCCACACCCGGTACAGCGGCGAGCGGGTCACCAGCTCGCGCAGCGGGCAGGCGTCCAGCAGGCTCACCAGCCGAGGATCGAGGGCCGCGGCGATCCGGTCGCGGGGGTCGGTGCGATTGTCGTCGCGCAGCGCGGCCACGGCGAGGGCGATCTCCGCCCGGCGCGGTTCGGGGAGCCCGGGCAGGGCCCGCAGCAGCAGGCGCGCACCGTCCTCGAAGTCCACCGCGAGTTCGTCCGTGTTCTGGCCCGCGCCGACCTTGAGGGCGATACCGTGCCGCCAGGTGGCGAGCGGATCGGCCCACGCCTCGACCCGATATCCCCACAGGCCTTCGGTCCCGGCGGTGATCTCCGCCTCGTAACGGTCGGTCCCGGGGCCAACGGACCGCATCCGGGTGAACGGAGTTCCCTGCCCGTCGGGACCTGACAGCACGACGTTCGCGCCGATGAGGTCATGACCCTCGCGGAACACCGTTGCACCGACGGTGAGAATTTCGCCCGCGATCGCCCGCGCCGGCCACTGGCCACACGAGACGGTCGGTGTCACATCGGAGATGACAACCCGGCCTACTGAACGTCCGATCATCATGACGACCTTATCCAGACGAACCACACCTCAATGGTCCGCCCTGCACGTGGCGATTGGCGACACCTCTGTGTGAACTGCCCGCGACCATTGCATGGGCGATTGTTGTCGTTGGGGTGGGTCGGTCCGTCCCGCCCGGGTGGCCCGCGCTGAAGGCAATGTTCCCCAGTTGTGGCCCTGTCGAACGTTTGAACCTCCTCCGTTGTGGCGTTCCGGGTGCGGGGACCTGACCCAATGCCG